>DATCVX010000052.1:0-2088 GCA_036566705.1 Arthrobacter sp.
CCACCGCCTGATCAAAACCGGCGTGCCGTCCCGGGCGGTGATGGGCGCCGTCTTCGGGATCGGCGGCCTGCTGCTGATGCCCGTGCTGGCGGCCACCGGTGCGCCGTTCCTGGCGTCCTGGCAGAACTTTTCGGTGGGCGCCTACATGGCGGTCGTCCCCATGTTCGCCGGCTACATCCTGTTCGGCTGGGGCCTGGCCCGCGTCCGCGCCAGCACAGCCACCACCCTGTCCCTCGCCGAGACAGTCGTGGCGGCTATCCTCGCAGTGGTCGTGGTGGGTGAACGCCTGCCCGCCCTCGCCTGGGCCGGCGCGGCGCTGATCGCGGGCAGCCTGTTTGTCCTGACCCTGCCGGGCCGGCGGCAACTGGCTCGCTCAGGCGCCGCCGCGTCTGACGTGCCTGTGCGTCAGTCGCCCGGGGACACGTCAGCGGCCACTGCCGGCAGTACTTCCGGAGCCCCGGCAGGCTCTTCCGGCGGCTCCGGCTTGTAGACCCAGGCCACCAGCACCACCGAGATGATCATCAGCAGGAACCACGCCACCAGCTTGTCGAGCGGCACCATGTGCCAGCCGTTCACCTGGCTGGGGTAGAGCCAGGCGCCGGACCAGGTGGCGATGTTCTCGGCAATCCAGATGAACAGCGCCACCAGCAGGAAAGCCAGGACAAGCGGCATCCGGAACTTCCTCCGGAAAACCCGGAAGTGCATCACGCACCGTCCAAAGATGACCACGACGGCGGCCAGCAGCACCCAGCGGGCGTCCCAGACGTAGTGGTGGGTAAAGAAGTTCGCGTAGATTCCGGCAGCCACGACGGCGGTGATCCAGCGGCGCGGATACCTGGCGAAACGCAGGTCGAAGAGCCTATACACACGGACCATGTACGAACCGACGGCCGCGTACATGAAGCCGCTGAACAGCGGAACCGCGCCGATGCGCAGGAAGCCTTCGGCCTCGTAGGACCAGGAGCCGACGTCGGTCTTGAACAGCTCCATCACCGTTCCCACCAGGTGGAAGAGCACAATTACACGGAGCTCGCGCAGCGTTTCCAGCCGCGCCGCCACCATCAGGACCTGGATCACGACGGCGGCAATCGTCAGGAAGTCGTTCCTCGCCAGTGCGGCGCCGTCCGGATACCAGAGCCGTGCCGCCATCAGCACTGCCAGGAGGGCGGCGCCGAAGATGCAGGCCCAGGCCTGCTTGAGGCCGAAGACCACAAACTCGGTGAGCCGTGCCCTGAAGCCGCCGGCCGGGGCGTTGTCCAGGAAGCGGTGGGCCCGCTCGTCGATGCGTTGTTCTACAGACGTGAAGCTTCGCATTGGGTTTCTGTTCCTCCGCGTTCCCACGACCGACATCTGCTTCGGAGAGTCTAGCCCGGGCTAAGCACTCCCAGCTGACGGATGATTCCGTCCACCAACGACGCCGGATCGCCCAGGATGTCCACCACAACGTGGGCCTCATCCGCAGCCAACGGCTCAAGTGTTGCCAGCTGGGAGGCGAGCAGGCTGCTGGGCATGTACTCGTGCGCCCTGCCGTTCAGCCTGCCGGAAATCGTCACGGCTTGGCCGGACAGGTGAACGAACACCACGTCGGGCGCGAAGCTGCGCAGCACGTCGCGGTACCTGCGTTTGAGCGCCGAGCAGGCGATGATGCGTGAGCTGGCTCCGCCCGCCGAAGTTGCCAGCGCGGCACCGATCTCGGCGAGCCACGGTGCCCGGTCGTCGTCGTCCAACGGCGTCCCGCCGGCCATTTTTGCCTTGTTCGCGGGCGGGTGGAAGTCGTCGCCGTCGAAGAACGGAACACCCAGGCGCTCCCCCAGCAGCGCGCCGACGGTTGACTTCCCGCAGCCGGACACGCCCATGACCACCAGGGGCGGCAACTGGGTGATCATGCGGTTTCCGCGCCGAAGCTGAGGAGGACTTTGCCGGATTCGGCGGAGTTGCGGGCGATGCCGAAGGCTTCGAGGGCGTGTTCGACGGGGTAGTCGTGGGTGATGACGGGGTCGATGTGGAGGGTGCCGTCGGCGAGGGCGGTGATGACGTCGTCGATCTCGTTGTTGAAGCGGAAGGAGCCTTTGAGGTCCAGTTCCCGGG
>DATCVX010000053.1:0-10607 GCA_036566705.1 Arthrobacter sp.
CCCAGACCCTCGACAGCCGCATCGCCGCCGAGGACGGGACCAGCCAGTGGATCTCCAGCCCGGAATCGCTGGCCGACAACCACGGGCTCCGCGGCAGGATCGACGCCATCCTGGTGGGCACCCAGACGGTCCTCATCGACAACCCGCGGCTCACTGCGCGCGACGCGTCAGGTGCCGTGTCCGGCAGGCAGCCCCTCCGGGCCGTGATGGGCCTGCGGGACATCCCGGCGGACGCCGCCGTCCGCGGCGAAGACGGCCGGGTGCTCCACCTGCCCACCCGTGAACCGCGCGAAGCGCTCGCGCTGCTGTACGCGGCGGGAATCCGCCACGTCATGGTGGAAGGCGGCTCCCGGATCCTCAGCGCCTTCCTGGCAGCCGGCCTCGTGGACGAGCTCATCGTGTACCTTGCCCCCACACTGCTGGGCTCCGGGACACCTGCGCTGAACGGGCTCGGAATCACCACGTTGCCGGACGCCCAGCAGTGGGACTGGGACCAGTCCGACGGCGGCGCCGTCAGGACCCTCGGCCGGGACCTCAGGCTCCACCTCCGGCCCTTGCACACTCAAACGTTGGAACCACAACCGCACTCTGAACCACTCGCGCGCCCGGGCGGCGCCGAACCAGCCTTGGGAGGCCACTGATGTTTACCGGAATTATTGCCGAACAGGGACAGGTTCTGTCCGTGGAACGGGACGGCGACACCAGCGCCACCGTCAGGCTCCACGCCCCCGCCAGCACCGAGGGCCTCGCCCTGGGCGGCTCCATCGCCGTGAACGGCGTGTGCCTGACCGCCACACAGATAGACGGCAAGGACTTCAGCGTCGACGTGATGGGTGAAACCCTGGTCCGCAGCACCATCGGCGAACTCGCCGCCGGCGACTCCGTCAACCTTGAGCGGTGCGTCCCGGCCGGCGGCCGCCTCGACGGCCATGTTGTCCAGGGCCACGTCGACGGCGTCGGGCAGCTCGTGGAGCGCGAGGCACTCGGAAACTGGGAGCGGCTGCGCTTCGCCGTTCCGGGAAACCTCGCCCGGTACATCGCCGAAAAGGGCTCCATCGCCATTGACGGCGTCTCGCTCACCGTCACCGCCGTCAGCCCGGCCCCGGAACCGGAGCCCTGGTTCGAAGTGGGGCTGATCCCCACCACGCTTGCCGAAACCGGACTGGGTGCCAAGACCACCGGCAGCAGGGTCAACCTTGAGGTGGACGTCCTCGCCAAGTACACCGAACGGCTGCTGGCCTTCAGCACCGGCGCAGCCACAGGAGGAACCCGATGAACGGCACCGCACACCTTGAGCCGGCAACGGACGCCGCCCTGGGACTTGACCCGGTGGAGGACGCCATCCGCGCCATGGCCGCCGGCCGGCCCGTCCTGGTTGTGGACAACGAGGACCGCGAAAACGAAGGCGACATCATCTTCGCGGCCCAGCACGCCACCCCGGCGCTGATGGGCTGGACCATCCGGTACAGCTCCGGCGTCATCTGCGTCCCGCTGTCCGGCGAACGCGCCGATGACCTGGCGCTGCCGCCGATGGTCGCGGTGAACCAGGATTCCAAGGGCACCGCCTACACGGTGTCCTGCGACGCCGCCGTGGGCGTCAGCACCGGCATCTCGGCAACGGACCGGGCCCTGACGGCCCGCATCCTGGCCGACCCCGCCGCGGGTCCGGCATCGGTGACCCGGCCCGGGCATATTTTCCCGCTGCGGGCGGTTAAGGGTGGAGTGCGTGAACGCCCTGGCCATACTGAAGCGGCCGTGGACCTGTGCCGCCTGGCCGGCCTGGAGCCGGTGGGCGTGATCGCGGAAGTTGTGTACGACGACGGTGAAATGATGCGGTTGGACGGGCTCCGTGCCTTCGCTGCCGAACATGGGTGCCCCCTGATCTCGATCGAGGACCTGGTGGCCTACCTTGAGGCAGCCGGCACGCCGGCCCACAGCGGTACCCGGGCAGGACGCCCGGGCGGAGAAGAGGAGAAACGATGACGGCTTCCGGGGTTACGGGCAACACCCACCACAGCAGCCAGCAGGGGACCACCGGCAATGGAAGGGTTCCGCATCCGGTCAGCGGCGGACCCATCGTGCAGCTCCCGACGGCGTTCGGCGACTTCATCGCCCAGGCCTGGACTGACCTTGTCACGGGCGCGGAGCACCTCGCGGTCAGTTCCCCCAACCCGCCCAGGGACGGCAAGGCCCCCCTGGTCCGGCTCCATTCCGAGTGCCTCACCGGTGACATCTTCGGGTCCTACCGCTGCGACTGCGGCGAACAGCTGGCCTACGCCCTGGAAATGATCCAGGAGTTCGGCGGCACCCTGCTCTACCTGCGCGGGCAGGAAGGCCGCGGGATCGGACTGGCCAACAAGATCAAGGCCTACGCCCTCCAGGAGGCCGGCTTCGACACCGTGGAAGCCAACGAGCAGCTTGGCCTGCCGGTGGACGCGCGCTGCTACAACGCGGCCGCCCAGGTCCTGGCGGAGATGGGCCTCCACGAAGTCAGGCTCCTGAGCAACAACCCGGACAAGCAGAACAGGCTCGCCAAGGCGGGCGTGAAGGTGGTGGAGATGGTCCCCACCGAGGTGCCCTCGCGCGACCAGAACATCCGCTACCTGCAGACCAAAAAGGACCGCATGGAGCACCGGCTGACGCTTGACACCCATGTGGTGGCGGTCCCCGGCTCCGCACCCGAAACTTTCCAGCACGAACAAGACTGAAGAACGGAACCTACATACATATGAGTGGCCACGGCGCACCCGATATCGACCTCACTACCCTCAACCCGGCGGAAACGTCGCAGCTCCGGCTGGCCATCGTGGCCGCGAGCTGGCACACCCAGATCATGGACGGACTGCTGGATGGCGCGCTCCGCGCCGCCAAGGACGCCGGAATCAGCGAGCCCACCGTCTTGCGCGTGCCCGGAAGCTTTGAGCTGCCGGTCGCTGCCGCGCGGCTCGCACCGCACTTCGACGCCGTGGTGGCCCTCGGCGTCGTGATCCGCGGCGGCACGCCGCACTTCGAGTACGTCTGCCAGGCCGCGACGTCGGGCCTCACCGACGTCAGTGTCGCCACCGGAGTGCCCGTGGGCTTCGGCGTCCTGACCTGCGACACCGAGCAGCAGGGCCTCGACCGCGCCGGCCTCCCCGGATCCAGCGAGGACAAGGGCCACGAGGCCGTCACCGCTGCCCTGGCCACCGCCGTCGTGCTCAAGCAGTACACGTAGCATGCTGCCGGGCGCGGTGTGTCTTCACTCACATCGCGCCCGTCATGCAACGGCCCGACAGGCGCCCTCCGGCCCGCAGCAAGTAGGCTGTAGGGCGTGAAGAATTTCGAGACGCTGTTCGCTGAACTGAGTGAGAAGGCAGCCACCCGCCCGGCAGGCTCCCGCACCGTCGCTGAATTGGAGTCCGGAGTCCACGGCATCGGCAAGAAAGTCGTGGAGGAAGCAGCCGAAGTTTGGATGGCCGCTGAGTACGAATCCGATGAAGCCGCGGCCGAGGAAATCTCCCAGCTGCTGTACCACCTGCAGGTTCTGATGCTCGCCAAAGGCCTGACCCTGGAAGACGTCTACAAGCATCTGTAGCCACTGCGGCAGCGGCTGGCATCACCAGTCCTGTCCCCGCGTGGCCCGTTTGCCTGATCAACAGACCTCCCAACCTAGAAAGACCCCCCATGCTGCGAGTAGCCGTCCCCAATAAAGGCTCCCTGTCCGAAGCCGCCTCCGCCATGCTGTCCGAAGCCGGCTACCGCCAGCGCCGCGACACCCGCGAACTGGTCATGGTGGACCCGGACAACGACATTGAATTCTTCTTCCTCCGTCCCCGCGACATCGCCGTCTACGTCGGGCAGGGAACGCTCGACGTCGGCATCACCGGCCGCGACCTCCTGCTGGACGCAGAGGTTGAGGCTGAGGAACTGATGCCCCTGGGATTCGCCGCCTCCACTTTCCGTTTCGCCGGCCCGGTAGGAGACTTCGCCGGCGTCGAACAGCTCGAAGGCAAGCGCCTGGCCACCAGCTACGACGGACTGCTTCGCGGCTACCTCGCCGGGCTCGGCATCAAAGCCAAGGTGGTCCGCCTCGACGGCGCCGTTGAGTCCTCCGTGCGCCTGGGCGTCGCGGACGCCATTGCCGACGTCGTCGAAACCGGCAACACGCTCAAGGCCGCCGGGATGGAGATCTTCGGGGAGCCGATCCTCAAGTCCGAGGCCGTGCTGATCAAGCGCACCGAGGAAGGCGGAGCCGCGAACGGCACCGCCAAGGAAATTGAAGTCCTCATCCGGCGTCTGCAGGGTGTCCTGGTGGCCCGGCAGTACGTCCTGATGGACTACGACATCCGCAAGGAACTGGTGGAGCAGGCCGCGGCGCTGACCCCCGGCCTGGAATCACCCACGGTCTCGCCGCTGCGCGATTCGGACTGGGTGGCTGTCCGCTCCATGGTGCCCAAGAAGGAAACCAACCGGATCATGGACGAGCTCTACGACCTTGGCGCCCGCGCCATCCTCGTGAGCAGCATCCACGCCTGCCGCATCTGAGCCTCCCGCCGGGTTCGCGCGGCACAGCAGAATCAAACAAGGAATTCCAGGAGTACCCATGGCTGTAGCTGTACGAGTCATCCCGTGCCTCGACGTCGACGCCGGACGCGTCGTCAAGGGCGTCAACTTTGAAGGACTCCGCGACGCCGGGGACCCGGTGGAGCTGGCACACCGCTACGACAACGCCGGCGCCGACGAACTGACGTTCCTGGATGTCACCGCGTCCTCCGGCAACCGCGAAACCACCTTCGACGTGGTCCGCCGCACCGCCGAGGAAGTCTTCATCCCGCTGACCGTAGGCGGCGGCGTCCGCGGTGTCGCGGAGGTGGACAAGCTCCTGCGCTTCGGCGCCGACAAAGCGTCCATCAACACGGCCGCGGTGGCCCGCCCGGACGTCATCGACGAAATCACGCGCCACTTCGGATCGCAGGTGCTGGTCCTTTCGGTGGATGCCCGCCGCACCCGCCCCGGATCCCGGCCCACGGCGTCGGGCTTTGAAGTCACCACGCACGGCGGGCGGACCGGAACGGGTATCGACGCCATCGCCTGGGCGAAGGAGGCCGCGGACCGCGGGGTTGGCGAAATCCTGCTGAACTCCATCGACGCCGACGGCACCAAGGACGGCTTCGACCTGGAGCTGATCCGCCTGGTCCGCGCAGCGGTGCGGGTTCCGATCATCGCCTCGGGCGGAGCGGGGGAGCCGGCGCACTTCGCCCCGGCCGTCGCTGCCGGAGCGGACGCCGTGCTGGCTGCCTCGATTTTCCACTGGGGACCGGACGACATGATGTCCCAGGTCAAGCAGGCCATCCGCGACGCAGGCTTCGAAGTCCGCTGACCCCCACCCGCCAAAGCAACGCGAGGTCACTTCCTGCCCGATAAACCTCGGTTATTGGGCCGGAAGTGACCTCGCGTTGCTTTGTTAGAGGCCGACTTCGGCGGACTGGAGGAGCGCGACGGCGTCGGGCTGGCCTTCGAAGGTGACCAGGGCGTGGCGTGTCCGGCCGTGGGCGTGCATCAGCAGTTCGCCGGGCTCGCCGACGATCGCCACCGAAACGGGGGCGCGCTTGGCCACGTGCCGCGGGCCGGAGGGCCGGACCAGCACAATACCCAGGTCCACGCCCCGGTACAGGATGGCGGCGCGCTTGATCAGCTCGTCCCAGAGTGCCTCAGAGTAGGCTTCGTCGAGCTGCCGGGGAGCCCAGCGGTCCACGGCACGGCGGATGTCCTCCGTGTGGACGAAGTACTCGATGAGGTTGGAGCTTTCGTCCAGGGCCTTGATGTTCATGGGGGACAGCGCCGGCGGACCTGCCCGGAAGGTGTTCACCAGGCGGGTGTAGTCATCGCCGGTTTTCAGCTTCGCGGCCAGCTTGGCGGTGGCTTTGTCCGAAGCCTTGGACAGGCTCTTGATGATGAGGCCCAGTCCCACGGCGGCCTTGCGTTCGCGCAGGTAAAGGTGCGCGGCAAGGTCCCTGGTGCGCCAGCCTCTGCAAAGGGTAGGGGCATCAGGGCCGGCCGCCAGCAGGGTTTCGGCCAGGACTTCTCGGGACGGATCGACGAAATGCATCACTTGTGAAACTAGCACGACACCGGGGGAGTTGGGCAGCAGAACCGCCAGCCCGAACGTGCCGTTGTTCACACACCGGCCGGGGCCCTGCAGAGGCACTAGACTTGGTCTGATGTCTGAGCAGCCCGCCCCCGCCCCAGCCCCCGGATCGCCCCTGCCCGCACCTGCTGCGGCCGCCCCGGCAGCGACCCCCGAAGCCAGCCCGCTTCCTGCTGATCTCGCCGCTGCGCTTAAGCGGGACAGCGCCGGGCTGGTGGCCGCCGTCGTCCAACAGTTCGACACCAACGAGGTGCTGATGCTGGGCTGGATGGACGACGAAGCGCTGCACCGCACCATGACCAGCGGCCGCGTCACGTTCTATTCCCGCTCCCGGCAGGAGTATTGGCGCAAGGGCGACACCTCCGGCCACGTCCAGTGGGTCAAGTCCGTGGCCATGGACTGCGACGGCGACGCCCTCCTGGTGCGCGTGGACCAGGTCGGCGCCGCGTGCCACACGGGGACCCGCACCTGCTTCGACGGCAGGGGCCTTGAAGTCCAAGCGGGCACGGCCGTCTGACCGTTTTCCCTGGCGAACTTCCCAGGGCGGGACCGGCCCGCACCCAAACATTCTTTCGGCAGCATACAACTGACGCCCTCCACCCGGCGTCGAAGAAGAACAGGCGGAGAAGCATAGCCATGCAGGACCTTGGAATCATCAGCCCGGGCCTCGAGGAGTTCCGCGAACTCGCAGGCAGCAGCCGTGTCATTCCCGTCCGCCTCAAGGTGCTGGCGGACGCGGAGACCCCCATCGGCCTCTACCGGAAGCTGGCCCAGGGCCAGCCCGGCACGTTCCTGATGGAGTCCGCGGCGGTAGGCGGGACCTGGTCCCGCTACTCGTTCATCGGCGCCAAGTCGCGCGCCACGCTCACCACCAAGGACGGCAATGCCCACTGGCTGGGCCAGCCGCCCGTGGGTGTGCCCGTGGACGGCAATCCCGTGGACGCCATCCGGGACACCATCGAGGCCCTCCGCACGGACAGGTTCGACGGGCTGCCGCCGTTCACGTCCGGCCTGGTGGGATTCCTTGGCTGGGAAACCGTCCGGCACTGGGAGCGGCTGACCAGCCCGCCCGAAGACGACCTGCACCTGCCCGAGATGGCCCTGAACCTGGTCACCGACATGGCGGTGCACGACAACGTCGACGGCACGGTCCTGCTGATCGCCAACGCCATCAACTTCGACGGCAGCTCGGACCGCGTGGATGAGGCCTGGCACGACGCCGTGGCCCGGGTCAAAGCCCTGCTGACACAGATCAGCACTCCCGTGGCCCAGCCGGTTTCCGTCCTGGAGCCCGCCGCGCTGGACTTCGCCTCCAGCGTCCAGGAACGCTGGGACGAAACCGACTACCTCGCCGCACTGGACCGAGGCAAGGAAGCGATCATCGACGGCGAAGTCTTCCAGGTGGTGATCTCCCGCCGCTTCGAGATGGAATGCGGCGCCTCGCCCCTGGACGTGTACCGGGTGCTGCGCAACACGAACCCCAGCCCGTACATGTACATTTTCAGCCTCGAGGACGCAGACGGCCGGGAGTACTCCATCGTGGGCTCGTCACCGGAGGCACTGGTGACAGTGACCGGCGAGGAAGTCATCACGCACCCGATCGCCGGCTCGCGCCCCCGCGGCAAGACGGTCGAGGGGGACAAGGCCCTGGCTGAGGAACTCCTGGCCGACCAGAAGGAACGGGCCGAGCACCTCATGCTGGTGGATCTTTCCCGCAACGACCTCTCCAAGGTCTGTGTCGCGGGGACGGTGGACGTCACGCAGTTCATGGAAGTGGAGCGGTTCAGCCACATCATGCACCTGGTCTCCACCGTGGTGGGCAAGCTGTCGCCACAGGCCAAGGCCTACGACGTCCTGAAAGCCACGTTCCCGGCAGGCACCCTGTCCGGCGCGCCCAAACCCCGGGCCCTTCGGCTCCTCGACGAACTGGAGCCCCACCGCCGGGGCATTTACGGCGGCGTGGTGGGCTACATGGACTTCGCCGGCGACATGGACATGGCCATCGCCATCCGCTCGGCACTGCTCCGCGAAGGCCGCGCCTACGTCCAGGCCGGCGGCGGCATCGTGGCGGACTCCGTCAACCCCACCGAAGCCCTGGAAACCGTGAACAAGGCTGCCGCCCCGCTGCGGGCCGTCCACACGGCCGGTTCCCTGCACAACATCTCGGCAGAGACCATCCCCGACGCCGGAGCCACAGACGCCGGAGCCACAGCCGCAGGATCCGCCGACGCCGGCAGCACCACCCAGGCGGGCGCCTGATGCCGGTTCCGGACGTCACTGCCGCGTCCAGAGCAGCGGGCACGCCGGCGTGGGCCCGCAAGTCCACGTTGGTGCTGCTGGTCGCCGTGCTGGCACTGGCCGTGTTCGGCACCACCACGCAGACCTGGATCGCGGTCACCCTTGACCCTGACCAGGTGGGCCAGGCCGGCAGTGCCCAGACCGCCCTGCAGGTGCAGGGGAGCAAGGCTGCCACCACGGTGACGGCGCTGGCCCTCGTTGCCCTCGCCGGAGGCCTGGCCGCGGCCATCGCCGGGCGGATCGCGCGCTGGATCATCACGGCCATCATCGTGCTGGCCTCCGCCGGCATCGTGGCCGCAGCAGTCACCGTGCTGACTGACCCGCTGTCCGCCGCGCAGGGCTCCATCGCCGCCGCCACCGGAGTTACCGGAAGCAGCGCCGAAGTGAGCGTGACCGCCTTCCCGGCGATCGCCGTCGTCGTCGGTGTCCTGCTCGCCCTGGGCGCCCTGCTGATCATTCCGGCGGGCCGTTACTGGAAGTCCCGGACAAAGTACGACGCGCGGACCACAGGCACGGCCGCGGCCGCCGGACCCGTTGACGAGATCGACAGCTGGGACAGGCTCTCGCGCGGGGACGACCCCACCTGAGCACACCAGGGGCGCCGGACCGGTCACATGCCCCGCTGGCGGTCCGCCGATAACGGGGTCCGGGCCAAAAAATGGCAGAATGTAAGCAGTATTGATCCTGAGGAGATTCACATGAGCAAAGCACCCGCGTCCGCGTCCAAGTCCGCCACGGAATCCGCTGTCCACCACGGCGTTGACCACAGCCAGGAACTCGGCCACGGCAACAGCCCGGCAGCCTGGACCTGCGTGATCGTGATGCTGGTCGGCGCGCTGGTCTGCTCCATCGCCTTTGTCATCGCCAACACCCCGATCTTCATCGCCGGTGCAGCCGTCATGGTCCTCGGCCTGATCCTGGGCTTCGTCATGCGCAAGGCAGGCTACGGCGTCGAAGGCAGCAAGCTGAAGAACTCCGGCCACTGATGGCGACTGTTCTCGATGACATCAATGCCGGTGTCAGGGAGGATATGGAGGCCAGGAAGCGCCTCGTTTCGCTTGCCGAACTGAAGGACCTGGCCGCTGCCGCTGCCCCGGCCCGTGACGCCTGGGCCGCCCTTGACGGCCCGTCAGCCCGGCGGGACCAGCTGAAGGTCATTGCCGAAATCAAACGGCGCAGCCCCTCCAAGGGCGACCTCGCCACCATCGTGGACCCGGCCTCGCTCGCTGAGCAGTACGCCGACGGCGGTGCCGCCGTTATCAGCGTCCTCACCGAACAGCGGCGCTTCAACGGCTCCCTCGCGGACCTGGATGCAGTCCGTGCCCGCGTGGACGTGCCGTTGCTGCGCAAGGACTTCACGCTCGACGAGTACCAGATCTGGGAGGCCCGCGCCCACGGTGCGGACCTGATCCTGCTCATCGTCGCATCGCTGTCCGACAGCGAGCTCCGGGACTTCAGCGCACTCAGCCGCGAACTTGGCATGAACGTGCTCGTGGAGACGCACACGGAAGAGGAAATCGAACGCGCGGTGGCGGCTGAGGCGCGCATCATCGGCGTGAACGTGCGCAACCTCAAGACGCTCGACGTCGACCGTTCCGTTTTCGCGTCCCTCGCCGGGATGATTCCCGCCGAAGCGCTGGTCATCGCCGAGTCCGGGGTGCGGGGCGTCGACGACGTCACGCACTACGCTGCCAGCGGCGCCAACGCCATCCTGGTGGGCGAAGCCCTGGTCAGCGACTCGACGCCGCGTGACCGGATCGCCGAATTTACCGCGGCAGGCGCCGCAGCCATCGCCGCACGCGCCTGACCGCGCCGGCACCATCCCGTCGCCGGTTGCCCAGGCAACCGCGGACGGGATGCCGCATGAGAACCCACTAGTGAAAAAGTGAACAGGATGGTGAGACTGATGGCCGAAGCGCCGACAGCCGGCTCTGACGAAGGCTCGGTGGATGCATTCCTGCAGGGCGGCTCCCTCAAGCACGCCCCGGGACCCTACTTCGGCTCCTACGGGGGAAGGTGGATGCCCGAGTCACTGATCGCAGCCCTGGACGAGCTTGAGGACACGTTCGAAAAGGCCAAGGCCGATCCCGATTTCATCGCGCAGATCGCCGAGCTGAACAAGAACTACTCGGGCCGGCCCTCCCTGCTGACGGAGGCCAAGCGCTTTGCCGAACACGCCGGG
>DATCVX010000054.1:0-7574 GCA_036566705.1 Arthrobacter sp.
GAAGTGGAGCGCGGCCAGAAGGAAGCTTCGTCAGAGCTTCTGTCCTCGATCTGCTCCGCTTTGGACGTACCCCTGTCCAGCATGCTCCGTGAGGTCAGCGACCGCGTCGCCGTCGCAGAGGGCGTTGCTGTTCCGGACACCGTTCCGCAGGAGTTCTCGCAGCGCTATGGCCGCGATCTCGAGCGGGACCTGAACGCCGAACTCACCAACGAACTTTCCAAGGGACTGCTTTCCGGAGCACGGTAAGGCACCCTGAACGATTAACCAACG
Source organism: Arthrobacter sp. (assembly GCA_036566705.1). GTDB lineage: Bacteria > Actinomycetota > Actinomycetes > Actinomycetales > Micrococcaceae > Arthrobacter. The sequence goes on from DATCVX010000054.1 coordinate 271, forward strand.
AAAGCCTCCGGCACGCGCCGGAGGCTTTCGGTGTCTTAGGGCTGGGTGTCTTTCTTCGTTGGCGCCACGTCCTGGGGGAAGCCATCGCGCTCATAGGTGGCGTTGAGCTTGGCCATATACGTCGCCAGCGTCTGCAGGTCCTCGAGGGGCCATTCGCCCAGCCGTTCCCGGAAGACCTCGCGCCGGGCGTCCTGGACCTGGTGCATTTTCTCTTCGCCCTTGGGCGTCAGCCGGATCGCCTGGGCGCGGCCATCCAGCGGGTCGGCCTCCTTGGAGACCAGCCCGATGCTCTCCAGGAACGCGATCTGCCGGCTGACCGAGGGTTTCCCGACGCCGATGCTCAGGGCAAGATCAGTCAGGCGGATGGGACCTTCGCGCCGGATCACGGTGAGCAGGCCGTACGCAGCAGGTTCCATGTCGGGGTGGACCTGGCGGGACAGCTGATGGGATACGGACCGTGCCCTTCGCCAGAAGACGCTGATCTGATGCTCCACGGTCTTTAGCGCCGCGTCGACGGTGTCGTCAGAAGGGCCGGCGGGAGCGGGAACGTCGGGGGAGTTGCTCATGGCAACAATTCTAAGGTCCTGCTTCATGAGAGACTCTATTGGTGCGAATCAGTGACTACTGGCGTCTGATGGACGACGAATTCGGCTCCGGATACTCACGCGTCGTGAGCGGTTCCCTGATCCTTGCCGGGGTCGGCGGACGCACCGCGGACCAGGCACTGGCCGCGGGTGTGAGCCCCCGGCAGGTATGGCTGGCGGTCTGCGACGTCCAGGATGTCCCGCCGGAAAGGCGCCTGGGCCGGGACATCAAACCCCTGAGCGACTGACCTGAACTGCGCTGACACGCCGCCGGATTGTTCGAATATTTGTTCGGGTAAAGCTATGCTTTTCCTAGTGGGTTATCCACATAGCCGATGTCATCCGGCCAGAATGTCAGTGGGTGCCATTAGCGTCAGAGATGACCAAGAAACGGCCGCTCAGGCCACTCCAAAGCGAGAAAGCATTAGAGGTGTGAACCATGGCGGCAGCCCCGGATCGTCAGAAGGCGCTCGACGCAGCACTGGCACAGATTGACAAGCAGTTCGGCAAGGGCTCGGTCATGAGGCTGGGCGATGAAGTCCGTGCCCCCATCGAGGTCATCCCCACAGGATCCATCGCATTGGACGTCGCCCTGGGAATTGGCGGCCTGCCCCGCGGCCGCGTGGTGGAGATCTACGGCCCGGAATCCTCAGGTAAAACCACCGTTGCCCTCCACGCCGTAGCCAACGCCCAGCGCCTGGGCGGCATCGCAGCCTTTATCGACGCCGAGCACGCCCTGGACCCCGAGTACGCCGCAAAGCTGGGCGTGGACACGGATGCGCTGCTGGTTTCCCAGCCGGACACCGGCGAGCAGGCCCTCGAAATCATGGACATGCTGATTGGCTCCGGCTCGCTGGATGTCATCGTCATTGACTCCGTGGCCGCCCTGGTGCCGCGTGCGGAAATCGAAGGCGACATGGGTGACAGCCACGTGGGCCTGCAGGCCCGCCTGATGAGCCAGGCGCTGCGTAAGATCACCGGCCGCCTCAGCCAGACCAAGACCACCGCCATCTTCATCAACCAGCTCCGCGAAAAGATCGGCGTCTTCTTCGGATCCCCTGAAACCACCACCGGTGGTAAAGCCCTGAAGTTCTACGCCTCCATCCGCATTGACGTGCGCCGCATCCAGACGCTCAAGGAAGGCGCGGATTCCGTCGGTAACCGTACCAAGGCCAAGATCGTCAAGAACAAGATGGCCCCGCCCTTCAAGATCGCCGAGTTCGACATCATCTACGGCCAGGGCATTTCCCGCGAGGGCGGCATCATCGACATGGGCGTGGAGCACGGCATCATCAAGAAGTCCGGTTCATGGTTTACGTACGACGGCGACCAGCTCGGCCAGGGCATGGAGAACTCCCGCCGGTTCCTGCGTGACAACCCGGAACTCGCTGCCGAGCTTGAGCGCCTGATCAAGGAAAAGCTTGGGGTCGGGGTCAAGCCTGCCGAAGCCGATTCAAAAGACACACCGAAGCTGAAGGCTGTTGACGGCTTCTAGGGACACCGCGGACCTCACGGATGGTCCGGGCTTCGGCCCGGGGCCGGACTCCGGCACCGGTCCAGGCCGGCGCCGGCGGGGCCGGGGCGGGGGACGCCCCGGTTTCGGACCGGACGGGCCCAGCCCGGATTCTTCGGTCGCGTCAGACCCGGAACCGGATCCTGCCGCTGTTGCACGTGCGATCGTGCTGCGGCAGCTGACCAGCTCGGCCAAGAGCCGGCTGCAGCTGTCGCGCAAGCTGGCCGAGCGCAACATCCCCGAGGACGTTGCCGAGGCCGTGCTGGACAGGTTCCAGGAGGTGCGGCTCATCGACGACGCCGAGTTTGCGGACATGTGGGTGCGCAGCAGGTCCCAGTCCCGGAAGCTCGCCAAGGGCGCGCTTCGCCGCGAGCTGGCAGACAAAGGGATTGCTGCGGACACGGCTGCCTCGGCGTTGGAACAGCTCTCCGACGAAGACGAGGAAGGTGCCGCGCGCCTGCTCGTGGAGCGGAAGCTGCGGCCCGGCACCGATCTGTCGGACCGGGCCGAGCGGGACAAGACCACCCGGCGGCTCGCGTCAATGCTTGCGCGCAAGGGGTACCAGCCGTCGCAGGCCTTCCGGATTGTCGGTGAGGTGCTCGCCTCGCGTTCGGACGGCGGGGACGGGGACAGCCTGCCTGAGGAGTAGGCCCGTTGGGAGGACTTCCCGCCGGAGCGGCGATTTCCGCCGAACCGGTACCCTTAACAGGTGAGTTTGACCATTCCTTCCCCCGCATCCGGTACCGCCCCCTCAGCCGACCCCGCCGCGCCGCCCCGTACATATCAGGTGCGCACGTTCGGCTGCCAGATGAACGTGCACGATTCCGAGCGGATGGCGGGCATGCTCGAGGACGCCGGTTACGTACCGGCCGCAGGGGACCATGCGGACGTGGTGGTGTTCAACACCTGCGCTGTCAGGGAAAACGCTGACAACAAGCTGTACGGCAACCTGGGCATGCTGGCGCCGGTCAAGGCCGCCAACCCGGGCATGCAGATCGCTGTCGGCGGCTGCCTGGCACAGAAGGACCGCGAAACCATCCTCAAAAAGGCGCCGTGGGTGGACGCCGTCTTCGGAACCCACAACGTGGGCGCGCTTCCTGCCCTGCTGGACCGGGCACGGCACAACAACGAAGCCCAGCTGGAGATCCTCGAATCGCTGGATGTCTTCCCCTCCACGTTGCCTACGAAACGGGACTCGGTGTATTCCGGCTGGGTGTCCATCTCCGTCGGCTGCAACAACACGTGCACTTTCTGCATCGTTCCAGCCCTTCGCGGCAAGGAGAAGGACCGCCGCCCGGGTGACATCCTGGCCGAGATCCAGGCCCTCGTGGACGACGGCGCCATCGAAGTCACCCTGCTCGGCCAAAACGTCAACTCCTACGGGGTCGAGTTCGGCGACCGCCAGGCCTTTTCCAAACTCCTGCGCGCCTGCGGTGAAATCGAAGGCCTGGAACGGGTCCGCTTCACCAGCCCGCACCCGGCGGCCTTCACCGACGACGTCATCGAGGCTATGGCCGAAACGCCCAACGTCATGCCACAGCTGCACATGCCGCTGCAGTCCGGCTCGGATAAAGTCCTGCGCGACATGAAGCGGTCCTACCGTTCCACTAAGTTCCTCGGCATCCTGGACAAAGTCCGGGACAGGATCCCGCACGCCGCCATCTCCACCGACATCATCGTGGGCTTCCCCGGCGAAACCGAAGAAGACTTCCAGGCCACCCTGGATGTGGTGGAAAAGTCCCGCTTCGCCACCGCGTTCACGTTCCAGTACTCCAAGCGGCCCGGCACCCCTGCTGCCGACCTTCCGGACCAGCTGCCCAAGGCCGTGGTCCAGGAGCGCTTCGAACGGCTGACCGCCCTCCAGGACAGGATCGCTGCCGAGGAAAACGCCAAACAGCTCGGCCGCCGCGTTGAAGTCATGGTCACCGCCCAATCAGGGCGCAAGGCAGGCGAAACCCACCGCCTTTCCGGACGCGCCCAGGACCAGCGGCTGGTGCACTTCTCCGTTCCCGCGGGAGCACCCGCACCCCGTCCCGGCGACCTCGTGACAGTCACGATCACCGAAGCCGCAGCATTCCACCTGGTGGCCGACCCCACGGCGGAGGACTACAGCCTCCGTCGTTCCCGCGCCGGCGACGCCTGGGACAGGTCGCAGGCCGACTCGTGCGGGGCCCCGGCACCAAGCGCGGCGAAGAATGCAGCCGGCCGCTCCGGCGTTTCGCTTGGCATGCCCTCCCTGCCGGTCCGCAGCGCCTGACCGGTGGCACACCCAGCGGTCATAGCCGTTGTTGGCCCCACCGGGTCGGGTAAGTCCGACCTCGCCGTCAGCCTCGCCCTTGCCTTGGACGGGGAAGTGATCAATGCCGACGCCATGCAGTTCTACCGCGGCATGGACATCGGGACGGCCAAGATCACCCAGGCTGAACGCAGGGGAGTGCAGCACCATCTGCTGGACACCCTGGACGTGACCCAGGAAGCGAGCGTCTCGGACTTCCAGCAGCAGGCCCGCGCCATCATCGCCGACATCCACGCACGAGGGAAGCGGGCCATCCTGGCCGGCGGGTCCGGGCTGTACGTCCGGGCAGCGTTGGATGTCCTGGACTTCCCCGGAACCGACCCCGACGTGCGGGCGGGGCTGGAAGCAGAGCACGCAGCGGAGGGCACCGGACCGCTGCTGGCCCGGCTGCGGGCCGTTGACCCCGTATCGGCGGCACGCGTCTCGGACGCCCGCAGGATCATCAGGGCACTGGAAGTGCACCAGCTCACCGGCCGGCCGTTCAGCTCCTTCATGCCCCGGCGGGAGTATTTCCAGCCCGCCATCCAGATCGGCCTGGCCGTGGACCGGGAACAGTTGCGGGAACGGCTTGCCCAACGTGTCCACGCCATGGTGGACAAAGGCCTGCTTGAGGAGGTCCGGCAGCTGGACAAGGCAGGCCTGCGCCACGGCAAGACCGCCCCGCGGGCGTTGGGCTACTCCCAGTTCCTTAGGGTTCTCGACGGCGGCGCCAACGTTGAGGAGGCCGCCGAAGAGACCATCGTGGCCACACGGCAGTTCGCCAGGCGGCAGCTCACCTGGTTCCGTGCCGATCCCAGGATCAGCTGGCTGGACTGGAAAGACCCCGAACTGGCAGCACACGCGCTCACGCTCTGCGGCTGAACCGGCGCCTGCCCGGCGGGTGCAGCGGGTTTCTGATGCCCCGCAGTCGGCCGGTAACCTTGGAACATGGACGCTACCCCCGCAGAGACCCTCGAGCCCGCCATCTCCACCCTGGGCGGACTCCGCTTCTCGAAAGGCCACGGCACAGGCAACGATTTTGTCCTGATCGCCGATCCTGACGGCATCCACACCATCGGCCCCGACCAGGTTGCCGCGCTGTGCGACAGGCACCGCGGCATCGGTGGGGACGGACTCATCCGCGCCGTACCGTCGCGCTTCCTGCCCGAGGGCCGGGAACTGCTGGGCACAACCCCGGACGCCGAATGGTTCATGGACTACCGCAACGGGGACGGCTCCCTTTCCGAGATGTGCGGCAACGGCGTCCGGGTCTTCGTCCACTTCCTCCGCGCCGAGGGCCTGGTTGACCTGCCCGACGGCGGCGCCCTCACCATCGGAACCCGCGGCGGAATCAAAACCGTGGTCCGTACCGGCGAGGACTACGCCGTCGACATGGGCCCCTGGGAGTTCATCTTCCCCGGGGAAGCCTCCGCCAAGGCGATGGACTCCCTGGTCACGGCCGACGGCCTGGAAGTGCCGCGCCCCGCCCTCTCCGTCAGCATGGGCAACCCGCACACCGTAGTGGCCCTCGCCGAGCTTTCCGAGCTGGAAGCCACCCGCCTGTTCACCGCCCCGCACGTGGATCCCACCCCGGCCAACGGAACCAACGTCGAGTTTGTGGTCCCCGCAGAGCCGCTGGTGCATGACGGTGTGGGCACCGTGACCATGCGGGTCCACGAACGCGGCGTCGGCGAGACCCAGTCGTGCGGCACGGGCGCCTGCGCTGCCGCCGTCGCCATCAGGCACTGGGCCGGGGCCGGGGCGCCTGACGCCTGGAACGTCAAGGTGCCGGGCGGCGTCGTTGGCGTCAAGTTCTTTGCCGGAGCCGGCGGGCACGAGCACGTCGAGCTCAGCGGCCCGGCGGTGATTGTGGCTAGCGGGACGCTTTCCTGACCCGCAGGATCCTGAAGGCTTTGGCTGTGGCTTCCCGGGTGACCGTGAACGAGCCGTCCAGTTCCTGTGACAGCCAGCGCTGCAGGGAGTCGGAACCAAGGTTTTTCTGGACTACCAGCCATGCGGAGCCGCCCGGTGCCAGCCGCGGAATCCACAGCTTCAGCAGTGAGTGCAGTTCGTCCTTCCCGATCCGGATGGGCGGGTTGGACCAGATGGTGTCGAAACGCAGGTCCGGGTCCACCTCGTCCGGCGTGCTGGCGGTAACGTTCCGCAGGCCGAGCGAAGCCGCGTTTTCGTTCGTCAGTGTGATGCAGCGCTCGTTGACGTCCACGGCGTAGACCTTCGCATCAGGCGAGTGCAGGGCCATGGTGATCGCGATGGGACCCCAGCCGCAGCCGATATCCAGCAGGTTCCCTGACTGCGCCGGCGCCGGGACCTCAGCCAGCAGCACGGCCGTACCCTTGTCGATTCCGTCAGGGCTGAAAATGCCGCCGGATGTCTGCAGTTTGCGCGTCTGCCCGGCCAGGTCCACCGTGAGCGGCTTGCGGGTGAACGGCCCTGCGGGCGATGCGCTGAAATAGTGTGCGGACTCCATAACTGGCCAGATTAGTTGGCCGTGAAGCGTAAGGGAAACCGCGCCGGACCGGGTCTGCTAATCTGGAAGGCATGTTCCTGATCTTCGAGTAGCCGGCACGGGTTGAACCCGTCCCGCAGCCACGTCCCGCAGCGATGCAGGTTTTCACCTTCCGCAGATGCGTCACCGACCAGGCCACTTGGCGCCTGGTCCGACCGCCGGGCAATACTCGAAGCCAGCCCTCCCGCTGTGCCCTTCCAGCCGTTGCCGGCGCTTTTGCCCACTCCACTCCATCGATGGATGTGGACCCTACGTTGCGCGCCCCCGCCTTGCACGGCGCGCGCAGCAGACCGGAGCCAGGATGACCGCCAGCCGTCAGCCCAGCGCGAATACGTCCCCACTCACCAGCAATCGGCACTATTCTGGAAATGCCGAATCTTCAAAGGAGACCATGACCAGCCAGCC
>DATCVX010000055.1:0-4245 GCA_036566705.1 Arthrobacter sp.
CAGCCGCGGAAGCCCCCGCACCGCCGGTCCCTGTTGAACCGGCAACGCCGGTCCGGCCCCGGACCGCGATCGACCACGCCATCACCGAGTACCTGCAGCACATGAGGGTTGAACGTGGCCTCGCGGCCAACACACTCGCCGCCTACCGTCGCGACCTGACGCGTTACGCCAGCTACCTCGCGGCTGCGGGATGCGAAGGTCCGGCGCAAATCACCCGGCACCACGTCACCGGCTTCGTCCAGGCGCTGTCGGACGGTTCCGACGGCGGCACGGCCCTGGGCGTGAGGTCGGCGGCCCGGACCGTGGTGGCAGTCAGGGGACTGCACAAATTCTGGGCCCTCGAAGGGCTCACCACGACGGATCCCGCCGGCGACGTCCATCCGCCGATGCCGGGCAGGAGGCTGCCCAAGGCCATCAGCGTGGACGAGGTCACCCGCATCCTCGAAGCCGCCGGCACGGACACCGCCACCGGGCTCAGGGACCGGGCCCTGCTCGAATTCCTCTATTCCACCGGGGCCAGGATCAGCGAAGCCGTGGGCCTGGACGTTGACGACATCTCGCTGCACGAGGCGGAGGCCGGCCCTGCGATCGTCCGGCTGTTCGGCAAAGGATCCAAGGAACGGCTGGTCCCGCTGGGTTCCTACGGTGCCCGGGCCCTCGACGCCTACCTGGTCCGTGGCCGGCCGCTGCTTGCCGCCAAGGGAAAGGGGACCCCGGCGCTGTTCCTTAACGCCCGGGGCGGACGCATCAGCCGCCAAAGCGCCTGGACCATCCTGAAAGCCGCCGCGGACAAGGCCAACATCACCAAGGACGTATCGCCTCACACACTCCGGCACTCGTTCGCCACCCACCTCCTGGAAGGCGGCGCCGATGTCCGGGTGGTCCAGGAACTCCTGGGGCACGCGTCCGTGACCACCACACAGGTGTATACCCTGGTCACGGCCGATACCATCCGCGAAATCTACGCTGCCGCCCACCCGCGGGCGCTGGGCTGACAGTCGCCTGCACCCCCGTTCCCGTTGCGGCGGGAATATTTTTGCCGGGGTGTAAGAAACCCGGCATGACGGGACACTTATTGGTTAACAACCAAGGTCATCCGATGCCGGGGGGAACACTATGTTGGCAGCCAGTGAACATGACTTCATCGACCTGCACACTCAGCATTTCACGCGCGTCTACCACTACATCGCCTACCGCATCAATGACCTTCCACGCGCCGAGGAACTGGCGGCTGACGTGTTCAGGATCGCCTGGGAAAGGCAACTGGCGGAACCGCCCGGCATAGGCTGGTTGCTCGCAACCGCCCGGAAGGTGCTCAGCAACGAGTACAAGGGGCGCCGTCGCCGCCTCGAACTCATCGATCGCCTGAAGGACCAGGCCCGCAGCCAGGCTCCTGACGCCAGCGATGAACAGCAGGCCGCCGTGGCCGATGTCCTGTTGCGGCTCAACGAGCGTCACCGGGAAGTCCTGATGCTCAGCTACTGGGACGATCTGACCACCGCCGAGCTGGCCCAGGCACTGGGGTGTTCCCCCTCGGCTGCCGCTGTCCGCCTCCACCGCGCCCGCCGTGCATTTGCCAGCGTGGCCCCCGCACAGCTTATGACCGAACGGAAAGGCTAGCCATGGACCGGATCGAACAGCTCATGAAGGACGCCAAGCCCCGGGTGGAGGAACCACGGCCTGCTGGGGCAGCCGACGCTGCGCGCTCCATTGTGTATTCTGCGGACCCCAATGTCGTGTCCCTGGCAGGGCCCGGGTCCGCGCGCCGTACGGCGGTCCGGGCGGGGGTCGTCGCCCTTGCGGCAGCCGCCGTGGTTGGCGCCGTCGTTGTGGCCGGGGGAATGGTGGCACCGCAGCCGGAGCCGGCGCCCGCGGGCACCATCGAAGCCACACCTGCCCCCAGCGGCACCATCACCGAATCCGCGCCCGAACCCTCGGACAGCCCCTCCGCCACAACACCCGCAGTCCTGACCACCGGCGGCGTCCCATGCACGGTGGCCAACATTGACCAGCTGATGAACACACAGGCGCGCGCCATTGAGCCCATTGCCGAAACGGAACAGCACTATTACTCAGTGCTTGGCTGCGCCGATGGCTGGCTGGCCTACTCAATTTCGGACGACGGCGCCAGGGACCTTCAACTCGACGGCGGAAACGCCTGGTATCGCATCGCCAAGCTGCAGAACGGCCGGTTCCTCTTTGACCTGCAGGCGCCGTGGTCCACGGTTTTCACCTGGAAATTCCAGGCCCTGAACAACGATGTCTCGCAGAACGGCCAACGAGTGACTGCGCAGGAAGCCATGGACCAGGAATTCGCCCAAAAAGGTATCCCTGTTGAGCTCCGGCCGCGACTTGTTGGAGAAGGGCCGGCCTTCGCCTCTTGAGCAAGGAAACGGCCGGGGATCGCAGGCAGCCAAGCTATAGGGTTGAGGGCATGACATTCACTCCGGTCACGCTGTGCTTCCTGACCAGGGATCTGGCGGGCGTGCCACAGGTCCTGTTGGGTATGAAGAAGACCGGCTTCGGCCGCGGCAAGGTGGTTGGCCTCGGCGGCCATGTTGAGCCGGGCGAGTCTGACGCGGAGGCCGCCTGCCGGGAAGTCCACGAAGAAGCCGGCGTTGTGGTCCGGCAGCAGGACCTCCGCGATGCAGGCCTGGTGGTCTTCGATTTCCCGGCCCGCCCGGAATGGAACATGACCACCCGCCTGTTTGTGGCGGACCGGTGGACGGGCGAGCCGTCCGAAAGCGCGGAGATCCGGCCGGAATGGTTCGACGTCGGCGCCCTTCCGGTAGAGCGCATGTGGCAAGACGCCGCCCACTGGCTGCCGCTGGCACTGGGCGGGTCCGTGCTCCGCATCACCGTGGTCCTGAATGAGGACAACGAGACCGTGCGCGAAGTGCTGGACTACACCACCCGCTGAGGCGGGCGGGGGAGCACCCCTTCGACGGCGGCCCGGTCACCTTCCAGAGGTGACCGGGCCGCCGTCGTTCTCACGGGAGCAGCTGCTACGGAAGGTGCCGTTCCTCCACGCCGTTGTATTCGCTCAGCGGGCGGATCAGGGAGTTGGAGTCCAGCTGTTCCATGATGTGGGCGGTCCAGCCGGTGATGCGGCTGGCCACGAAGAGGGGCGTGAACGTGGCGGTGTCGAAGCCCATGAGGTGGTAGGTGGGGCCGGTGGGGTAGTCGAGGTTCGGCTTGATGCCCTTGGCCTCGTCCATGGCCGTCTCCAGCCCGTTGTAGAGGCCAAGAAGTTCCGGCCGGCCGTAATGCGCGATCATTTTGTCCAGGGCAGCCTTCATGGTGGGCACCCGGGAGTCGCCGTGCTTGTAGACGCGGTGGCCGAAGCCCATGACCTTCTTTTTGTGGGCCAGGGCGTCCTCCATCCAGGTCTTGGCCCGGGCGGCGGCGTCCTCGAGGGATTCCTCGGGCCGGATGCCGATCTCGTCGAAGGTGTGCATGACGGCTTCGTTGGCTCCGCCGTGGAGCGCGCCCTTGAGCGCGCCGATGGCTCCGGTGACGGCCGAGTGCAGGTCCGAGAGCGTTGATGTGATCACCCGTGCGGTGAAGGTGGAGGCGTTGAAGGAGTGCTCGGCGTACAGGATCATGGACACGTTGAACGCGTCCACGACTTCGGGCACCTGTTCTTCGCCGAAAGTCATCCAGAGGAAGTTGGCAGAGTAGTCCAGGTCGTCGCGGGGTTCCACCGGTTCCTGGCCGTGGCGGCGGCGCTGGTCGTAGGCCACCACGGCGGGCATCGCGGCGAAGAGGTCGATGGCCTTGTCCATATTGGCCTGGCGCGAGGAGTCCTCGGCCAGTTCATGGCGGGCACCCATGACCGAAGCCGCCGTCCGGCAGACATCCATCGGGTGGGCGCTGGTGGGCAGCGCGTCGATGACCTGCTTGACTACCGGATCAAGGGGCCGTCCGGCCCGTTCCCGCGCCGTGAAGGCGGCCAGTTCCTCGGCGGTTGGCAGTTCGCCGTTCCAGAGGAGGTAGGCCACCTCCTCGAAACTGCAGCGGGCGGCGAGTTCCTGGACCGGGTAGCCCCGGTACAGCAGCGAGTTGGTATCGGGATTGACCTTGGACACCGCGGTGTAGTCCACCACGACGCCGGCGAGGCCCTTTTTGATCTCATTTTCAGCCATGCTGAAACTCCTTCGTTCCTTGTGCCTGGGGGCCGGCCGAAGCCGGAAGTCCTTCGATGGTGCGGGGTCAGCGGGTACCTGGAACCTTGAAATTGAAGAC
>DATCVX010000056.1:0-1639 GCA_036566705.1 Arthrobacter sp.
TCACGGTCGTAGCCGCGGCCAAGGGCCTTGCCCAGTTCCTTGGTGGAACGGCCAAGCATCTGCGGCAGTTCGGCGGCCGAGTAGTTGACCAGTCCCCGGGCGATGACGGTTCCGTCGGCGCTGACCATTTCGACGGCGTCGCCCGCTTCGAAGTCGCCGTCGACGCCGGAAATCCCGGCGGGGAGCAGCGACGTGCGGCGGTGGCGGACTGCCTTGACCGCGCCGTCGTCGAGGATCAGCCGGCCGTGCACCGTTGCAAGGTGCGCCAGCCACAGGAGGCGGACGGGCTTGCGGGCCCCGTTCACCGTGAACCAGGTGCCCACGTCCTCGCCTGCCAGCGCGGCAGCAGCGTTGGCCGTGGACGTGACCAGAGCGTGGATGCCGGATCCGGCGGCTATGGTGGCCGCCTCCACTTTGGTGGTCATGCCGCCGGTACCAACACCGGCTTTGCCCGCCTTGCCGATGGTCACGCCGTCGAGGTCGTGCGGACCCTCCACCAGGGGAATCCGTTTCGCCCCGTGCGACGGCGGCCCGTCATACAGCGAGTCGACGTCCGAAAGAAGTACCAGGGCGTCGGCCCGGACCAGGTGCGCCACGAGGGCGGCCAGGCGGTCGTTGTCGCCGAACCGGATTTCGTGCGTGGCGACGGTGTCGTTTTCGTTGACCACCGGCACCACGCCCAGGTTGAGGAGCCTGTCCAGCGCACGGAAGGCGTTGGTGTGCTGGCTGCGGCGCATCAGGTCGTCGGCGGTGAGCAGCACCTGGCTGACCGTGACACCGTGCGCGCCGAAGGCCTGCGTGTAGCGGGCCATGAGCAGGCCCTGGCCGACGCTTGCCGCGGCCTGCTGGGTGGCGAGGTCGCGGGGGCGCTTTGCCAGCCCCAGCGGGGCGAGGCCGGCGGCGATGGCACCGGACGACACGAGGATGATCTCGGTGCCTGAGTTCCGTTTGGCGGCCAGTGCGTCGGCGAGGGCGGTCAGCGACTCTTCCGAGATGCCGCCCTTGATGCTGGTCAGCGACGAGGACCCGACTTTGACAACGATCCTGCGCGCGCCCGAAAGCACGCTTCTGTCCGCGGTGCCCCGGGCGGGCACAGCGGCGGTGGCGCTACTCGTCATCGTCTGCGCCCAGTCCACTCTCCTTGAGCGGCTTCGCAACCCTGCGGCTGCTGACGGATTCGGTCCAGATCCCGGCCTTGCGCTCGGCTTCGAGCTCGGCGCGGGCGGCGGCCTTGGCGTCCTTGCGTTCCTGCTGCTCGTCGCGCTTCTGGCCACGGGTGGGCCGGTCGCCGATGTCTGCAAAGCGGACGTCGGTGCCGCGCGGCGAAGCGAGCAGCTCCGCGCCGGCCATCATGGTGGGCTCCCAGTCGAAGACAACACCGTCGTCTTCGCCGATCACCACGGTGTCCCCGGGTTTGGCGCCCTGCTTGAACAGTTCGGTTTCGACGCCGAGCTTGGCCAGGCGGTCCGCGAGGTAGCCGATCGCTTCCTCGTTGGTAAAGTCGGTCTGCTTGACCCAGCGCACCGGCTTGTCGCCCAGGACGCGGAACAGCGGCTCCAGGTTCTTTTCCTCGCGGCGGATCTTGAAGCCGGACTCGTTGACAGCGCGGGGCTTAAGCACCACCGGCTGGACCTTCGGC
>DATCVX010000057.1:0-4565 GCA_036566705.1 Arthrobacter sp.
GGTCGCGGACCAGGCGGCCCAGCCCGCTCTTGACCGCTTCCACTTCCTCATGGTCGTAAAAGACAAAAGTGACGTCGCGCCCGGGTTCCGCGCCGGCGTCGAACATGGTGGCTGCCAGCGCGAGCTGGACTGCGACGCCGCCCTTCATGTCCGTGGCTCCCCGCCCGTACAGGACCCCTTCGCCCGGAATGCCGGATTCCCACGTTGATGGAACGGTACCCCGGGCCCCGTCCGTGACCGGCAGTGGAACTGTGTCCAGATGCCCGGCCAGGATGACCCTTTCCGGCCGTCCCAGTTCCGTACGGGCAATCAGGGAGTCGCCATCGCGCACAATGTGCAGCCCGGGAATGGTACGCAGGGCAGTCTCTACGGCGTCGGCCAACGCCGTCTCGTTCCCGGACACGCTGTTGATGTCCATGATCGCGGCGGTGAGCAGCGAGACGTCCTGGCGGAGGTCAAGTGGCAGGATTGAAGCCTCAGGGGCGGTTTCGGCAGTCACGTTGTCAGTCTAGTTCGAACCCGGGGCCCCGCCCTCGATAGACTGGGCCCATGACTGAGACCGCTACTTCTGCCGTGCCCGAAAACCAGAACGCAACCGCTGATGCCCGCTCCGCCTATGGCTTCGGGCTTGCCACCATCGCCACCGCCAACGGTGACGCCACCGTCCTGGATGTCTGGTTCCCGGCGCCCGCCCTTGGAACTGCCGCGGAGAACCTGCATGCCGTGGAGAACGCGGACCCGGCCCTCGCCACGATCGCGGCCGACGGAGCCGACGCCGACCGCGGTACCGAGCAGAAAGTAGTTTTCGTCCAGATCAACCTGGATGAGGCACCGGCAGACACTGCCGATGCGTACCTGCGGCTGCACCTGCTTTCGCACCGCCTGGTGCGGCCGAACTCCATTAACCTGGACGGCATCTTCGGCAAGCTGCCCAACGTGGTCTGGACCAACTTCGGCCCGGCCGCCGTAGACGGCTTCGAGCTGACCCGGGCCAAGCTGCGCAAGCGCGGCGCCGTGACCGTTTACGGCGTCGACAAGTTCCCGCGCATGGTGGACTACGTCGTACCCGCCGGGGTCAGGATCGCCGACGCCGACCGTGTCCGCCTCGGTGCCCACCTCGCCGAAGGCACCACCGTGATGCACGAGGGTTTCGTTAACTTCAACGCCGGCACGCTGGGGACCTCAATGGTGGAAGGCCGCATTTCCGCCGGTGTAGTCACCGGTGACGGCAGCGACGTCGGCGGCGGGGCGTCCATTATGGGCACGCTGTCCGGCGGCGGCAAGGAAAAGATCGCCATTGGCGAGCGGGTGCTGCTGGGCGCCAACTCCGGCGTCGGTATCAGCATTGGCGACGACTCCGTCGTCGAGGCCGGCCTTTACGTCACCGCCGGCACCCGCGTCCGCGTGGTGGGCCCGAAGGACGCCGACGGCGAGGACACCACGAAGGTGGTCAAGGCCGTGGAACTGTCCGGCGTCCCGAACCTCCTGTTCCGGCGCAACTCCACCACCGGCGCTGTTGAGGTCCTCCCCCGCAAGGGCCAGACGGTGGAACTCAACGACGCCCTGCACGCCAACTGATCCGCGCAGCTGATCCCCCAGTGGCACGTCGACGTCGCCTTCACCGGCCCGTGGTGCTGCTTCTCACCCTGGCACTGGTGGCAGGCGGCGTCTACACTGCTGTTTCCTTCCTGCAGCGCTCCGAGACCCTTGTGTCGGAGCGCTGCACGGCCGTGGTTGGCTCCCAGACTGCGGAGCTGGCCACGGACCAGGCCGTCAACGCCTCGCTGATCACGGCCGTCGCTGTCCAGCGCGGGCTGCCGCCACGGGCCGCGACCATCGCCCTTGCCACCGCCATGCAGGAATCCAAGCTGCGCAACATCGGCCACGGCGACCAGGCCGGCCCCGATTCGCGGGGCCTTTTCCAGCAGCGGCCCTCGCAAGGGTGGGGTACGGAGGCGCAGGTCATGGACCCCTACTACGCGGCCAACGCGTTCTACGACGCACTGGTCAAGATCCCGGCCTACGAGTCCCTGGAAATCACCGACGCCGCGCAGCGCGTGCAGCGCTCCGCCTACCCTGAGGCGTACGCCCAGCACGAGGAGATGGGACGGTTTTTCGCGTCGGGATTGTCAGGCCAAACGCCCGAGTCCGTGCACTGCACGCTGCGTTCTCCCGACGCGCCGGGCGATACCGCCCAGGTCGCCACTGAACTCTCCCGGGCTTACGGTCTGACCGCCACGGCCGAAGGACAGACGCTGACGGTTGAAGCCAGCGGGGCCCAAGCCTGGTCGGTGGCACAATGGGCTGTCGCCAATGCCAAGGGCCTTGCCGTCACCGATGTGGACGTTGCGGGGCGGAGCTGGAGCCGCAGTGCGGATGAAGGGTGGCAGGTTTCCGCTGCCGCCGACGGCGCAGTCAGGATTACCGTCTCGCCCGCCGCGGCCGAAAGCTGACGCCACCGCCGGGAACTGCCCGCGGGAGGCAGAGCTCAGACGAGCATCTCCACCACCGGCTGCACGTAGCTGCGGAAGAGCTCGGGCTGGGACATCAGCTCATGGCTCATGATGATCTTGTCCGGTTCGAGGTACCACGCCCGCTGCTCGTTCAGGGGCAGTTCGATGATGGTCAGGTTGAAGTCCCTGGAACCCCGGCCCACCTCCATAAGACGGTCGTCAACCATGTCGTCGAGCAACTGGTCGGAGCCGCTGGCCACCCGCTCTGCTTCCAACTCGGCATACTCACTGCGGCGCTCCCGCGCCCACGTCAGGGCTGCGCCAAAGTGCGCCTGCAGGACCCGTTGCAGGGCGGGCGAGTTACCGAAGGCCTCAAAGTTGGGCGGAGTGAGCTCCGGCAGCATCTGGGGATGGGATTTGAGCAGCTGGTCCCACCAGGCTTCCCATTCAGTCTTGAGCGCGCTGAGCCCGCCTACTTCGGCCGTCAGATGGGTGTGGTCGGCCTGGCGGATCTTCGGGGCGGCGTGGGACAGTGCGGGACGGCCGGCGCCGTCCAGTCCGGCGGCATCACGCACGTACAGGGCGATCATCATGGGACCCGATGTGTCCATGGTTATCTGCCAACCGGAACCGCCTGTGTGGTGCATCCCTTGTCCTTCCGTGGCGTGCGCTGTACCGGCCTATTGTCCGGATCTGCCTCCCCCGGCTCCCAGTCTATTCCCGAAGCTGCCCGACGTTAACGGCCTGACCAGCGGACATGCCGGCAAGGTGCCGCTCCAGGACGTCATGGCACATCTGCGCGGTCATCCACTCGGGCTGCAACAGGGCGTGCATGCACAGGCCGTCGATCGTGGCCAGGAGCCTTTCCGCCTCAATAACCAGGGAGTGCCGGCCGCTGCCGTCGTCGGGCACAAGTGCCGTGACCAACTGGCCGACGACGGCGGCCACCCCGCGGTGGCTCCGGTCGGCCTCGGCAGCCAGGAAGGGCCTGATGCGGGCCGCGTTTTTGAAGGCCATCCAAACGCAGGCATCCACCGCACGTTCCTCGTCCAGCGGCAACATTTCACCCAGCAGTGTTAATACAGCCTCGTGGTGTCCCGGAGCGCCCGGCTTTAGCGTTTCCAGTTTCGCCTGGGCATCGGACAGGCGGAGGAGGATGCGGTCCACGACGGTGGCGAATGAGTAGCTGAGGAGCTCCTCGCTGCTTGCGAAGTAGTGCCTGACGGACCCGACCGCCAGCCCCGCCTCATCGGCCACTTCACGGAGCGAGGCCCTCTCCAGGCCGTCCACTGCAATGATCCGGAAAACGGCTTCGACAACTTCCCCGCGCCGGACTTCGGCATCTACGATTTTTGGCACATCTCTTTTTAACACACTTGTGCTGTAAACCTGGTTTTTGTTGCAGCGTTTCCGGCTCGGCCCATGACCGGCATCCGGAATGGCCGGGCGTGGCGCAACTTAAGTGGGATAGCGTTGAGGCATGAAAATTCTGGTCACAGGTGGCACCGGCTACATCGGCTCCCACACAGTTCTGTCCCTGCAGGAAGCCGGCCACGACGTGGCGGTGATCGACAACCTGGTCAACTCCAGTGAGGAGTCGTTGCGCAGGGTTGCCGAGCTCAGCGGCAAGGCCGCCGAGTTCCACAACGTGGACCTGGTGGACGAGGCCGCCGTCGAGAAGGTGTTCGACGGCGCCGGGATCGACGCCGTCATCCACTTCGCCGGCCTCAAGGCCGTGGGCGAATCGGTCCGCGAACCGCTGAAGTACTACTACAACAACCTCGTCGGCACCCTGAACCTCATCCGGGTCATGGACCGCCACAACGTCCGCTCCCTCGTCTTCAGCTCCTCCGCCACCGTGTACGGCGAGCACAACCCCATCCCCTACGTGGAAAAGATGGAAATCGGCGCCAACAACCCCTACGGCCGCACCAAGGAACAAATCGAGGACATCCTCTCGGACCTCGGCGACGCCGACCCCCGCTGGCACATCGCCCTGCTGCGCTACTTCAACCCCGTCGGCGCACACCCCTCCGGCCGGATCGGCGAGGACCCCCAGGGCATCCCCAACAACCTGGTCCCCTTCATCGCCCAGGTCGCCGTCGGCCGCCG
>DATCVX010000058.1:0-2606 GCA_036566705.1 Arthrobacter sp.
GTGGTTCTCGTCCGGGAAGTAGAGGAACCTGTGGGGCGTCTGGCCGTCCTCGTCCGCGGCCAGCTGCGACTTGGAGAGGAGTTCGTACCAAAGCCGCAGGCCTTCGCCGATAGGCACCCGGTAATCCTTGTCGCCATGGATCACCAGCATGGGGGTGCTGATCTTTTCCACATGGAGGTGCGGCGAGTTGTCGAGGGCCATCTGCTCGGTCATTTCCTTGAGCCAGTATTGGGAGGCATCCGTGGTGGGGCCGAACTGGTCCAGGGCCCACAGGCTGGCGTGCGTAACGATTGCCTTGAAGCGGTCCGTCTGCCCTGCCACCCAGTTGGCCATGTAGCCGCCGAAGGACCCGCCCATGGCAGCGGTCCGGGTCTCGTCGATGTCCGGGCGCGCCACGGCGGTATCGGTGACGGCCATCAGGTCCGTGAACGGGGCCTTGCCCCACTCGCCCCAGCCCCGCTGGATGTGGGCCTGGCCGTAGCCGGTGGACAGCGCCGGATCGGGCAGCAGTACCGCGTAACCCTTCGCGGTGAGCAGCCAGGGGTTCCAGCGCCAGGTCCAGGCATTCCATGATCCCAGCGGGCCGCCGTGGATCCACAGCAGCATGGGCGCGGGCGAGTCAGCCGACGCCCCGTGGGGCAGTGCCAGGTAGGCGGGCACGCGGGTGCCGTCGGCCGCGGTTGCAGCCAGCCGCTCCAGCCTGCCGGGGCAGCTTGGCCGTTCCGCCGGGGCCGGTAGCCGGGTGGTCTCCCCTGTTTCCAGGTCGATCCGGACCGCCTCGGGCGGGAACTCGTAGGAGCTGCGGAGCGCATAGGCGCTGCGGCCTTCAGGGGAAACCACGACGTCGGTGTACGCCGAGGCGTCCTGCGTCACCCGGGTGACGCTCACCTCCGCCGCAGACGCCGGGACGCTGACCCGGAAAACGGGCGACGCGCCGTCGTCGTCCGCCGTGACGAGAAGGCCCGAACCGTCCGGGAGCCATGCCGCCGGCTTGGCCCAGCGGTCCCAGTCAGGCACCAGCGGGGTGAGGCCCTTGTTGCCGGCCGTTCCGACCTCCTTGCCTGAAACGTCCAGCAGGTGCAGCTTGACCTGGGGCGCTTCGTGCGGCGTGGTGTCGCTCTCGCTGACCACCACCAGCGTGTTCCCGTCGGGGCTGACCGGGCCCGGGAAAAAACTCATGCCCTCCTCGTCCAGGAGCACCTTCTGGCTCGCGGTGGCCACGTCCACGGCCACCAGGACCGAGCGGCTGTCGGCCTTAGCCAGCGGCCTGGTGTAGCTGGTGTAGATGGTCCGGCCGTCCGGACTGACCACCGTTTCAGCCTCTCGGAGCCGCGGACCGGCGTCGGGGGTGAGGTTGCGGAGCTGCAGCGGCGGCGCCGCGTCCACGGTGGCAGGCTTCCCGGGTTCCATATTCGCCCCCGGTTCGACGGCGAAGATCCGAGGCTGCCCCGGCCCCAGGTCGGCGTCCCAGTACCGGACCGGGTATTCGCTGTGCAGGATAGCGGAAACTTTATTGTCCTTGCGGGCCTTGCGGCGCTCGGCGTCGTTTTCCTCGTCGGTTGAGCCGGCCAGGAGCTCGGCCGTGACAAAGGTGGCATCCGCGCTCCGGGCGGCCATGACGGAGCCAACGCCGCCGGGACGCGAGAGGACCACGCGGGCCTCACCGCCGTCGGCCGGCAACAGCCAGAGGGCGCTGACGGGATCGCCTTCCGGGCTGTCCGGATCCGGGCGCGCGGAGGTGAAGTAGACGTCGCCGTTGGCCGCGAAGGCGGCTCCGGCTTCGCCCTTGGCGCTGCGGGTGATGCGCCGGGCGTGCCGTTCCCCGGAGGGATCAAGCTCCCAGAGGGCCGTGGCGAATTCGGTGCCCTTGCCGTTGAGCGTGGACACGGTGGTGACCAGCCTGCGGCCGTCCGGGCTCAGGGAAAGGCCGCTGACGCGCGGGATGGCCAGGTAATGGTCAAGGGCGTGGAAAGGGGTTTCAGGTTGCTCGCCCGGGATCGCCGGGTTCTCAATTGCCATGCCCCGATTCAACACGTTTTCCCGCCCCAAGCACAGAAGGCGCGGCGACGGTCACGTGCATCGTGCGTTGCGGTGGCTGGGGCGCGCCGGTACCGGCGCCATTTGCCGCTTGCTGCTCCTTCGTCGCTTTGACGCAAGCTACACAAATGACCCCGGCACCCTCGCTTCGCTGGAAGGTGCGCCGCACGCAGGCGGCGGCGGTCAGGCATTTGTGTAGGCGCCGTCAGAGCGACGAAGGAGCAGGCGCCGGCAAATGGCTCGGCCGGCGACGCCAACCCAGCCACGGTGTCTTAACGGTCGAAGGCCCCGCCTGCTCCGTTTCGGGAGCGGGCGGGGCCTTTCGCTTTGGTGCTTAGGCGGTCGGGGCGATTTCCGGGATGCGCGGCTTGGCGTTGCCGGCGAAGGTGAACTTGGCTTCGTCTCCGTCGCCGTCCACATCCACCACAACGATGTCGCCGGCGTGGATCTCGCCGAACAGGATCTTCTCGGAGAGCTGGTCCTCGATCTCGCGCTGGATGGTGCGGCGCAGCGGCCGGGCACCCATGGCGGGATCGTAGCCGCGGGTGGCCAGGAGCACCTTGGCCTTG
>DATCVX010000059.1:0-8352 GCA_036566705.1 Arthrobacter sp.
CGGAAGCCAATTCCAGAACATCACTCATAGGAGTAGACACTAGGACAAAACCGGGACCGACTGATAACTGATACGGCCGCTGCGCTTTACGTCACAGTCGTCCTCACTGGGCCGCCTTATCCCCCGGCCTTCGCCCACGCAATGAATTCGGGCGGCACCCCAGCGCTGGCTAAGATTGCAGCCATGACTCCGAACGTGACTGCGGTCAGCTATGGCCCGAAACTGACTGCCTCCGAGCTCGAACAGCTGCGCTCCGTCCTGACCGGCAACGGTGCGACCTTCCAGTCCGAATCCCGCGGCGGGGACAGCCGGTTTGAGGTCCACACGGCCGAACTGGCCGTTGCAGACAGCACGGATTCGGGCATCGCTGCCCTCCGCCACGCCGTGGCACAGGCGGCGCAGGACGGCCTGGACACCGCCATTGTCCCCTCCGGGCTCCGTGCAGCCCAGCGGAAGTTCCTGATCATGGACGTCGATTCCACGCTGATCCAGCAGGAAGTCATTGAGCTCCTGGCCGCCTACGCAGGCAAGCGCGAAGAAGTTGCCGCCGTCACCGAAGCCGCCATGCGCGGTGAACTCGACTTTGCGCAGAGCCTGCACGCGCGGGTGGCCGTGCTCGCGGGTCTGCCGGCCGCCGTCGTCGAATCCGTCCGTGCGGAAGTGAAGCTGAGCGAGGGGGCCGCCGAGCTCGTGGCTGCCTTCAAGGCTGCCGGACATGTGGTGGCTGTGGTCTCCGGCGGCTTCAACCAGATTCTGCGTCCGATTGCCGAGGACCTGGGCCTGGACTACTGGATCGCCAACGAGCTTGAGATCGTGGACGGCGCACTCACCGGAAAGGTGCTCGGTGCCGTAATCGACCGCGCGGCGAAGGAAAAATACCTGCGTGAGTGGGCCGCTGCAGAAGGCATCGCGATGGAACATACGATCGCCGTGGGTGACGGGGCAAACGACCTTGACATGCTGGGAGCCGCAGGGATCGGAGTGGCGTTCAACGCCAAGCCCGCCGTCCGTGCAGTGGCCGACTCCGCCGTCAACATGCCGTACCTTGATGCCGTGAGGCACATCGCCGGCGTCTGATGCCGCGGACGGCTGGGTTCGGACGCCCTTAGCGACGGAAGGTCCGATGCAATGTGCATCGGACCTTCCTTTATGCCGTGATTTCTTAGTTGGCGCCCTTACCGAAGTAATCGGCGCCGCCGGCGTACTCCGTGTGGCCGGACTCGACGTCGGCGGTGGCCATGCCGGCAACAACTTCAGCGAACTCCTCCACGGAGTAGAGCTTGCCTGCCTCGGCCCGGCGGGCCTCGATGGCGCCCGGGTTTGACCGGTCCAGCAGGGTTGCCGTGACAGTGCCTTCGATCATGTCGCCCGAGACGACGACCAGCGAGATGCCCTTCGCGGCGAGGTCCGGGACCAGGGCGCGTAGTGCGTCCTCGCCGGCGCGCTTGCTGCGGGCGACGGGTTCGTACTCCGGCATGGTGGGCACGGTGTTGATGAAGTGGGCCTGGTGGCTGGTCACGAAGACCACCCGGGAGCCCTCCTTCATCAGCGGCACGGCGGCATTGAGCATGTTGACCTGCGCGTCGCGGTTCAGCTTCAGGGCGTAGTCGTCCTCCATGCCGGATTCCATGCCACCGGAAGCGTTGAGCACCAGGACGTCCAGCGAACCAAAGTTTTCCATGGCCGCACTGGCGAGGGCCTGCACGCCTTCCAGCGTGGTCAGGTCCGCACCGACGGCCGTTGCACGGCCGCCCGCGGCTTCGATTCCTGCGACCACCTTGTTGGCGCGGGGCGCCTTCTGGCGGTAGTTAACCACGACGGCGGCGCCCTCGCCGGCCAGGATCTTTGCCACTTCGGCGCCGATTCCGCGTGAGGATCCGGTCACGATAGCGGTCTTGTTGTCCAGCAGTCCCATATGGGCTCCTTTGTTCGAAACGTCTAAATCGCTAGAGGTCTGCAGTCCATCATGCCAGCGCAGTCCCCGTATTTGCTTGTTTGACCCCCACAAAGAAGCTTGCCCCGGCTAGTGCCGGGGGCCTGCCGGAAGCATGCCGCCCCGGCGTAGGCTCCCCCCATGAAGAACCGCCGGAAACCGCAAAGGCACAGGCCATGACGGGCGCCGCAGGCACACCGTCGACGCCGGAAGGCGTCTTCGCCAACTCACCGGAAGGACTGCGGCTCTGCCACATTGTCAGCGACGCCATACTCGGCGCGGTTCCAGCCACCGTGCGGACCACTGCCAGCCAGGTGGCCTTCCGGAACCGGCGCGGATTCGCCTATGTCTGGAATCCGCAGCAGCACCTCAAGACCGGGGTACCTGCCGTTCTCTCCATTGCCCTGCCCCGGCGGCTGGAGTCAGCGCGGTTCAAGGAGGTGGTCCACCCGTCCCCCGGAGTGTGGATGCACCACCTTGAACTCAACGCGGCTGACGACGTCGACGAAGAGGTAACCGCGTGGCTCATTGAAGCGTTCAGAGCCGCTGCCTGAGGTTGCCCGGTAGCAGGGTATTCCGTTAGTGGCCCATCCCGAGTCCGCCGTCAACAGGGATGACTGCACCGGAAATGTAGGCCGCCTCGTCGCTGGAAATCCAGCGGACCACGTTGGCAACTTCCGACGCTTCAGCGAAACGGCCTGCAGGAATGCTGGAGAGATAGTCCTTCTGGGTGGCTTCGGGCAGTTCGGCCGTCATGTCCGTGTTAATGAACCCCGGTGCCACAACGTTGGCCGTGATTCCGCGGGATCCCAGTTCCCGGGTCAGCGAACGGGCGATGCCCACCAGGCCGGCCTTGGAGGCGGAGTAGTTGATCTGGCCCGGCGCGCCGTAGAGGCCGGAAACTGAGGAGATCAGCACAACGCGGCCCTTGCGCATCCGGATCATGCCCTTTGACGCGCGCTTGATCACGCGGAAGGCGCCGGTGAGGTTGGTGTCGATCACGGAGGTGAAATCGTCCTCGCTCATGCGCATCAGCAGCATGTCCTTGGTGATGCCTGCGTTGGCCACGAGAACCTCCACGGGGCCATGCGCAGCTTCCACCTCGGCGAATGCCGCATCCACTGAGGCTTCATCCGTCACGTCCGCCTTGACGCCCAGGATCCCGGCCGGCAGTTCAGACTGGCTCCGGTAGGTCACCGCCACCTTGTCGCCGTTGGCCAGGAAGGCCTCGGCGATGGCCAGGCCAATGCCGCGGTTTCCGCCGGTGATGAGGACGCTGCGGGCCGCAGTAGCTGCTTCAGACATAAAACGCTCCGGGATTCTGCGGCACGCTGGGCCGCGGTAGGAAGAGGCTGTGATTTTGCTGCCTCCGATCTTAGCCCGCGTTTGGGCGCCACTGCCGGATGGTGAGAGAATTGAGGCAAGCCTTTGGAGCGTGATCAATCAGCCGTGACCCTTGAAAACCATGCCGGACAGCCCGTGCCCGGAGATCCTGAGCGGTTCTCCGGCGACACCGGAGTCCATAGCATCACGGACGCTGCGTCAGCCCACTCCGAGGACATGCGCCAACGGATGATCAAGTACGCACTGGCCATGGGAATCCGCATGGTCTGCCTCATCCTCATTTTTGTAGTGGACGGCTGGTTCAAGCTGGTAATGGTCGCAGGCGCTGTCTTCCTGCCCTGGATCGCGGTGGTCATTGCGAACGGCAGCGACAAAGCGGAGATCCACAGCGATTCCCTGCTCGACTCCGCGCCCTTGGCTGAACTGGAAGGGCCCAGTTGGCTACCGGCTGACGCCGGACCGGACAACGACGTCCTGCAGGGCGAACTCATTGATGACGACGACGAACCAACCCACGGCGAAGAACGGCGCGCTTCATGAACATTTTTGACCTGGCCGCAGGGACCCCCGGTCCCCCGCCGGCTGCAGTTGCCATGTGCTCCCGGAAAGCCTGCCGGTCCGAGGCTTCCTGGCAGCTGCTCTGGAATAACCCGAAAATCCACACACCCGAGCGGCGGAAGATCTGGCTGGCCTGCGGTGACCACCGCGACTGGCTCGAGGACTACCTGCAGACCCGCGGGCTCTGGAAGGAAACACTGCCGCTGGAAACAGATTCCGTGCCCGGTTCCACTCAGGTGGGACAGGAAGGCTGAATGTACCGCTTCCTCTTTTCCAGCAAATGGCTGGGCTACCTCCTGCTTGCCGCGATTTTCGCCACGGCGTGTGTTTTCCTGGGGCGCTGGCAGATGGACCGCCGCGCCGAAACGCTTGCGGAGATCAACCGGGTCGTCACCAACTACTCGGCCACCCCGGTCCCCTTCGCTTCGGTCAAGGATGAGTTCAACAATCTGGAGCCTGAGAAGGAATGGACGCAGGTTGAACTCAAGGGCGCGTATGACGCCGCCGGCCAGCGGATTGTCCGCAACAGGCCCCTGAACGGGCAGCCCGGCTACGAAGTGGTGGTGCCCTTCAAGCTGGTTTCGGGCGAGACTGTGGTGATCGACCGCGGCTGGCTGCCTATAGGCAACAACAATCCTGGCCGCCCTGACTCGATCCCGGCGCCGCCCGCAGGTGACGTGACCGCCGTCGTCCGCCTCAAGGCAGGAGAACCGACGCTTCAGCGTGGCGCCCCTGAAGGCCAGCTGGCGTCCATTGACCTGCCCGTCTACGCAGAGGAGCTCGGCTACCCTCTGCTGACGGGAGCATACGGCCAGCTCGCGTCAGAGACGCCGCCGGCAGCGGAGATGCCCTACCCGTTCCCCATGCCCTCCACGGAGGAAGGCACGCACCTGTCGTATTCCCTGCAGTGGTTTGCCTTCGGCGTGCTCATGTTCGTGGGCTTCGGCTACGCCGCGCGCCAACAGGCCCGGAACGCCGAGATCGACGCCGAGGACGAGGCAGGGGGCGAAGCAGGCATGACGGATTCGGGCAGCACCGTCCACTCGGCAGCAGCGGCAGCCCGCCGTCGAACGCCGGCCACGCGCAAACGGAAGCATCCGACGGCGGAGGAAGAGGAAGACGCCCTCCTCGACGCGCAGGGCTACTGACGGAATCCGGTTTCGCGCCGTCGGTTGCGCTCGCCAGTCGGTCGCCGTCGCTGCGCAGCGTGCGTGGGTGCGCAATGTGCAAGGACGGTCCGGCCATCACCGGGAGCGCGGCTTCTGTTCGCGGCGGGCTGGGAACAGGAAAGATCCGCCGGGCCACAGCGGACTTCGTCCTGGAACACACAGGCCAGGAAGTAGGAGGTGTAGCCCCAGTAGGCCACCCCAAAAAGATCAGAACAGTGCTCGACGAGTCTCTGAAACACCACAATCTACTGTGGGCAGGGGCAGGAGACCACAACTCAATGTTCAGCATCACCTACGAAGACCTACAGCGGATCACGGACGCCGAAGAGCTGACGGTCCGCTAGCTCTAGTTCGCCCAAAGGTGACCGGACCGCAAGCGCCAGCGGCCGGGTGATTTGTGTAGCTTGCGTCAGAGGCGAGGAACGAGCCAGCAAGCGGCAAATCACCCGGCCGGGGGCGCGAAGGCGCCCACAGGGCTGCGGGACACGAACTAAGCCAGCGTAATCAGGTCCAGGTAGTCTTCGTTCCAGTGGTCCTCGATGCCGTCGGGCAGCAGCACAACCCGCTCAGGATTCAGCGCTTCGACTGCACCTTCGTCGTGGCTCACCAGGACGACGGCGCCGGAGTAGTTCCGCAGGGCGCCGAGGATTTCGGCGCGGCTGGCGGGGTCCAGGTTGTTGGTGGGCTCGTCGAGCAGGAGCACGTTGGCGCTGGAGGCGACGATGGTGGCCAGGGCCAGGCGGGTCTTTTCACCGCCGGAGAGCACGCCGGCCGGCTTGTCGACGTCGTCGCCCGAAAAGAGGAACGAGCCGAGGATGCCGCGGACTTCGGCGTCCTTCATGTCCGGCGCGGAGGAGCGCATGTTCTCCAGGACGGTGCGGTCGACGTCGAGTGTTTCGTGTTCCTGGGCGTAGTAGCCCACCTTCAGGCCGTGCCCGGCTATGACGTCGCCGGTATCCGGCTTGTCCACGCCGGCGAGCATCCGCAGGAGGGTGGTTTTGCCGGCGCCGTTGAGCCCCAGGATGACCACTTTGGAGCCACGGTCGATGGCCAGGTCCACGTCGGTGAAGATCTCCAGCGAGCCGTAGGACTTGCTGAGGCCTTCGGCGGTGAGCGGGGTCCTTCCGCAGGGCGACGGGTCGGGGAACCGGAGGGCTGCCACGCGGTCGTTTTCGCGGACGGCCTCCAGGCCGCTGAGCAGGCGTTCGGCGCGCTTGGCCATGTTCTGCGCGGCAACGGCCTTGGTGGCCTTGGCGCGCATCTTGTTGGCCTGGTCGAACAGGACCTGGGCCTTCTTTTCAGCGTTGGCGCGTTCGCGCTTGCGGGCGCGCTCGTCCGTCTCGCGCTGGGTGAGGTAGCGCTTCCAGTCCATGTTGTAGAAGTCGATCTGGGCGCGGTTGGCGTCCAGCAGGAACACCTTGTTAACGGTGGCCTCGAGCAGTTCGGTGTCGTGGCTGATCACGATCAGGCCGCCCTGGTGGTTCTTCAGGAAGTCACGCAGCCAGGCGATGGAATCGGCGTCGAGGTGGTTGGTGGGCTCATCGAGGAGCATGGTCTCGGCATCCGAGTACAGGATGCGCGCAAGCTCCACGCGGCGGCGCTGGCCACCGGAGAGTGTCTTGAGCGGCTGGTTCAGCAGCCGGTCCGGCAGGGCGAGGTTGGAGCAGATCGCAGCGGCCTCAGCCTCGGCAGCGTAGCCGCCGGCGGCCAGGAATTCCGACTCCAGCCGGTCGTAGCGGTTCATTGCCTTGCGCTGGATGTTGGCGTCCTCGCTGGCCATCTCTTCGTGGGCCACGCGGAGCTTGCCGACGGCGATGTCCAGGCCGCGGACGGACAGGATCCGGTCGCGCGCGAGCTGCTCCATGTCCGGGGTGCGCGGGTCCTGTGGCAGGTAGCCGATCTCGCCGGTGCGGGTCACTTTGCCCGCGGCCGGCAGGCCCTCGCCGGCCAGGACTCGTGTCAGGGTGGTCTTGCCTGCACCGTTCCGGCCTACCAGGCCGATTTTGTCTCCCTTGTCGATGCGGAAGCTCACCTGGTCCATAAGGAGCCGGGCGCCGGCGCGCAGTTCAAGATCCTGGACAGTAATCACAGCAGGTAAGGCCTTTCACAACAGGGAACGCCGCAGCTCAACGGATGGTGCCTGGAAGAAGCCGGGGCAGTGTGGCCGGAGAACGGCCTGTACAAGTCTACCGGCCGCAGCTTCGCTCCAGAACCGCCGGGCTGCGCCGGGATCGGATGGAGGCGCGCCGGCTTCTCTTTGTGCTGCCTTCGGCTTGTCGCCGACTCCCGTTTGTACCGTGCCGTCAGCTGCCTGCGCCTCGTTTAGTAGGCCTCCTACAAAATGACCGCCACCCCGGGCCGGTATCGTCAGGATCACACCATCCTTCCCTTGTACGACCTCGACAGGACTTCCATGAGCCAGACAGACACCGCCGCCAACGCCACAGCCTCCCCGGAACGCCGCCGCTGGAACGCCACCGATCTGGGCCTGATCGCCGTTTTCGCCGCCCTCGTTGCAGGCTCGGCCCTTGTTCCGGGAATCTCGGCAAACGTGTTCGGCATCCCCATTACGTTCCAGACGCTCGCGGTGATGCTCACCGGACTGATGCTGGGCGCCGGCCGGGGGTTCGCCGCCGTCGGCCTGTACACCCTGCTGGGACTGGCCGGGCTGCCGATCTTCAGCCAGGGCCGCAGCGGCCTGGGCATCCTGGCGGGCCCGTCGGCCGGCTACATCATCGCGTTCCCGATAGCCGCCGCAGTCGTGGGCTGGCTTGCCACGATGGTCATCCGGCGCACCTCGCAGGCACGGACGCTTTGGCTTTTTGCTGGGGCCACCGTGACCAGCATCGTGGTGGTGCACTCCCTGGGGATCGCGGGAATTGTGCTCAGCACCAAGGCGCCGATCGGCCAGGCCTTCATGGCGGACCTCGTGTTCTACCCCGGTGACGTGATCAAGAACATCTTCGCCGCGGTGATCGCCGTTGCCCTGCACCGGGCTTTCCCGGACCTGCTGGTCCGGCGTGTGAAACTGAACGCTGCGAAGCGGCACAACCCGTAAGCCGGCCATGGGCACCATATCTTTCCGGCACGCCTCGGTGGAGGTGGCCATAGAAGGCAGCAGCGAGGCCAAGCCGCTCCTTCAGGACATCTCCCTGGAGCTGACCGAACAGCGCACCGGCGTCATCGGAGCCAACGGATCCGGCAAGTCAACGCTGCTCCGCCTGATCAACGGGCTGGTCCAGCCAAGCTCGGGCGCTGTCACCGTCGACGGCGCCAATACCGTCAGTGCCGTCCGGACGGTCCGCCGGAATGTCGGATTTGTGTTCACCGATCCCCTGTCCCAGCTGG
>DATCVX010000060.1:0-11306 GCA_036566705.1 Arthrobacter sp.
GTCTTGGAAATAAAAGTCACAGTGAGTCTCCGATAGCAGCGGCTCTGGCTGTCACAGAATATCCCCGCGTGACCCTCTTACTGAAATTGGACGGGCCCGTCAAGGCTTTAGCTGGACCTTGGTGAAAACTTCGTTTAAGACAGGGGAGGCCGGGTAGCTGGCCACCCGGTCCGAGAGTGCCAGCGCCGAGATGGGGAACGCGATGGGAACGGCCGGAACTGACGCGGCGATCTGGACATTGATCGTGTGATATTGCTCATCCCGCTCCTGTCCCTCCGGCATGCTCCGTGCGCGGTTGATCTTCGAGAAGACCTGGGGGTCCTGGTAGCCGAACTCACCGTTCTTTTCGCCGAACAGCGGCCCGACGAAGTTGTCGGCGTCTGCGTAGGCGCCGTTCCAGCCGAGCAGGTGGAGGGCATGGTCGCCGGGGGACTGGACTTTCTGCAGGTACCCGGCGGACCACTCCACCGGGACAGGCTTGATGTTCAGTCCGACGGCGGTCAGCTGCCGGCTGATCTCGGCGTAGACCTTTTCCGGGGTGGGCAGGTACGGCCGGGTGGCGTTCAGCGGATAGTAGAACTTGAGTTCTTCGCCGTTATAGCCGGACTCTTCCAGATAGGTCTTTGCCTTGGCCTGGTCATGGCCCAGCGACGGGGCCTCGTTGTTGAAGCCGCTGATCTTCGGCGGAACGAACTGGGAGGCCTGGGCGGTGTTGTCGATGAAGAACTTCCGGATCAGGGTGTCCTTGTCGATGGCCATTTCGATCGCCTGCCGCACCTTCAGGTCCTGCAGGACCGGGACGTCCTGGTTGATGCCCACGTACATCACCGAGAAGGGGTCCCGCTGAACGATCTGCATGCCGCGTTTGACCAGCTGGTCAAAGTTTCCCACCGTGACGGCGTCGTAGCCGTCGATCTTGCCGTCGAGCAGCGCCTGCAGGCGCGTCTGGGGATGGTCGTAGGTCAGGAAGTTGATGGTGGCGATTTGCCCCCGCTCGCCCCAGTAGTCCTTGTTGCTGACCAGGGTGACACTTGCGTCGTCCCACGCGCCAAGGCTGAAAGGTCCGGTCCCCACCGGATTGGCGGCGAAGGCTGACAGCGGCTGCCCGCCCCGTACCCGGTCCAGCACGTCCGCAGTACCGGCGGCCAGCGCGGCCGGTGACGCCATGGCGAAAGCCGGCAACGTCAGGGCCTGGAGGAAAGCAGTGAATCGTTGTGTGAGGTCGATCCGGACAGTGTCGGCCGAAACTGCGGTGCAGCTTTTGAAGATGGACAGCGATGCCTCATCGGAGTGGGCCTTAAAGACGCCCTTGAAGGAACTTCCCGGTGCCTGTTGGCGGAGCGCCGCGGGAAACGCGAACCAGCGGTTGAAGTTGGCGCAGACGGCGTCCGCGTCGAAGGGGGTCCCGTCGTGGAAGATGACTCCGCTGCGAAGCTTAAAGGTGTATGAGCGGCCTTCATCTGATTCGGTCCACTCTGTGGCCAGCAGCGGCGTGGGTTTGCCCGTTGTCTGGTCCACACCCACCAGGCCTTCGAGGATCTGCCGTGTGATCCGGTAGGACTCCACGTCGCTGGACAGCGCGGGGTCGAGCCCAAGCGGCTGGGAGGCCGTGCCGAAAGTGAAGGTGGCGGAGGGACCGTCGCCCGGTGTCGTCGATGTGGTGGGGGAAGACGGCGAGGGGGCCGGGACACCGGTGCAGGATGTCATGCCCAGGGCCAGGAAAACGGCGCCTGTCTTGATCACCGTTCGTCGCGATGTACTGCTGGGCACTCGTTGATCACCTCTGGGCTGCTGGCCGGCTCCGCGGTCTGCGGGCCCAGCCCAGTCTAGTTGACGGACCCGGGAGGTCCCGGGGACGCAGTTGGACCCGGCCTGTGAAGGCCGGGTCCAACGTTGTGCGCGGAGCCGCCGGGGGAGTCAGACCGGGCGGCTCCAGGGGTGCCCGGTGGTGACAGCGCCCAGGGTTACTTGGGCATCAGCACCGAGTCGATCAGGTAAACGGTGGCGTTGGCCGTCTGGACGCCGCCGCAGATCACGCTGGCGCCGTCCACCATGAGGGCGTCCTTGCTGCCGGTGACCGTGACGGAACCGCCCTGGACCGTGGCGTGCGTGCCGGCGATCTTGTCAGGGGTGATCTGGCCGGGGACCACGTGGTAGGTGAGGATCTTGCTCAGGAGGGCGTCATCGGTCTTGAGGGTCTCGATCGTGGCAGCGTCGATCTTGGCGAAAGCGTCATCGACCGGAGCGAAGACGGTGAATTCGCTGCCGTTCAGGGTGTCCACGAGGTCAACCTTGGGGTTCAGCTTGCCCGAAACAGCCGCCGTCAGAGTGGTGAGGATGGGGTTGTTCGAAGCTGCAACGGCCACCGGGTCCAGTGCCATGCCGGCGACGGAGCCAGCACCGGTGGGAACCTTCTCCGCGTAGCCTGCACAGCCGGCGCCGACGAGGTTGGCTGCCGGGTCCATGGGGGCAGCTGAGCTGGCCGACGGCGACGGCGCCATGCTGGAGGCAGAGGGCGTGGATGCCGGTGCTGAGGAAGAGTTCGCCGTGGTGGCGGAGCCGCCACAAGCGGTCAGGCTGAGCAGAGCTGCAGCTGCAACACCTGCAACGGTGAAAGTTGTGCGCTTGATTGACTGCATTTCGATTCTCCTTGTTAGTGCCGATCATTGCCTGCTGCGGGCAATCTGCCTGCCGCATATGGCCTTTTCCGACTTGGTGGGCACCTGCCCTTGGCTGGTGTCTCACTGTGTATTCGGGCGCTGCCGTAAGACGGATGGGTGGTTCTCAAGGAGTTTTTTTCGGACGGCGCCGTTTAGGCAGGTAATCCGCGGAATTCCGGGCATCTCGGGGGCTTAAACAACAAAATCCCGGGCCGATGGGGCCCGGGATTCCGTATTTTCACTTGTCCGGCTGTGCGCAAGGGGGGACTTGAACCCCCACGCCCGAAGGCACAGGAACCTAAATCCTGCGTGTCTGCCAATTTCACCACTCGCGCTTGGCTGCCACCGAAAAACGTGCGACGGCGGATGCCAGGTTCCATTGTAGCGCCGGCCGGCGACCGGTTCCGTCAGCCGGCGGAACCGTCAGGAATCAAGTTTGAGGTCACGGCGCAGCTTTGCCACGTGGCCTGTGGCACGGACGTTGTACTGAGCCATGGACACCCTGCCATCGGGGTCCACCACGATGGTTGAACGGATCAGCCCCTGGTAGGTCTTTCCGTAGTTCTTCTTCTCGCCCCACGCGCCGTAGGCCTCGGCAACCGCGTGGTCTTCGTCCGAGAGAAGGGGAAAGCTGAGGGCCTCGGCGGCAGCAAATTTTGCCAGCTTCTCCACGGGATCGGGGGAGATGCCCAGAACTTCGTAACCGGCTGCCTGCAAGGACGCCAGATTGTCACGGAAATCGCACGCCTGCTTGGTGCACCCAGGGGTGGACGCCGCGGGATAGAAGTACACAACGGTGCTGCGCCCCCGCATGGAAGCGAGGCTGACGTCCTTTCCGTGCGAGTCCTTCAAAGTGAAGCCTGGTGCTTCCGTGCCGGTCATGAGTCTGTCAGCCACAGTTAATCTCCTAGTTGAAGGCGGGACATACCAGCTTAGTAAGCGTGCTGGACCGGGGCGAATCGGCACTTGGCTATACTGCTGGTATGCCTGATATGGATCACTGGCCCACTGGGCGCCTACTGTCCACCGCGGCCCGACTCGTAGAACACTCGTGGAACGAAAAACTCGGCGCCATCGGGCTGACCCACGCCGGTGTCATCGCGATCGAGGTCCTGGCGGCCCAGGGCCCCATGACGCAAGCGCAGCTGGCCCAGTACGTCCGCGTCCAGGCGCAAACCATGGGCAAGACGCTGAGCAGGCTGGAAACACACGGACACATCGTCCGTGTCCGCAGCACCTCGGACCGCCGGAGCCACGTTGTCTCCCTGACGGACCGTGGACGCGAGGCGGTGACGGCCGCAGTGGAGATGGAACGCTCGGTCCTGGCGGCCGCTTCGATTGATCCTGACGTCCTGCGCCAGGAGCTCCAGGCCGTAGTCCGGGAGTTGGCAAGCCAATTCGCTTCCCCTGAGTCCAAGGCCCTGGCGGACGGTTCCCCGGTAGGCTGACTGCACCAACGCCCAGCAGGCGCAATCACTGGCTTAACAGTGGTTGCGCGCTTTTCTTTAATCGATATCCGGTCGCGTGTGACCGTGCCTGCCGCGCCGGTGAAGCCCTCGTCCAAGCCCATGAAGGAATTTGTTGATCAACCGCGCCGCCAGCACCAAGGCACTTGCCTTTCTCACCGGCCTGCTCCTTGCAGGTTCCCTCGCAGGCTGCGACGCCGCAGCCCGTGCCGAACCAGGGACATCCGAAACCGCAGCCGTGGCTGCCCTCGCCCAGCTGGAAACCATTCCGGTGAAGGGCCGGGCCCCGAAGACCGGATACAGCCGCGAGGAGTTCGGGCCTGCGTGGGCCGATGTGGACCGCAACGGCTGCGACACCCGGAACGACATCCTTGCCAGGGACCTTGAGGGCGAAACGTTCAAGCCCGGGACGCAGAACTGTGTTGTCCTGACCGGCACCCTGCCGGACAAGTACACCGGGACGACAATCACCTTCGTCCGTGGTAGCACCACCAGCTCGGCGGTGCAGATCGACCACATCGTTGCCCTGTCGGACGCCTGGCAGAAGGGGGCCCGGCAGCTCAGCGCAGACCAGCGCAAGCAGCTGGCCAACGACTCCTTAAACCTGATGGCCGCAGATGGCCCCACAAACAGCGCCAAGGGAGATAAGGATGCGGCCACGTGGCTGCCGCCGAACAAGGCGTTCCGCTGCGAATACGTTGCCCGTCAGACGGCTGTGAAGGCCAAGTACCAGCTGTGGGTCACCCCGGCCGAGCGTGATGCGATCGCCGGAATCCTGGACGCCTGCAAATAGCCCCGGGGCCCGCTTATCCCGACGACGACGGGGTTGGTGTAGAACCCAAAGGACCTTCCTGGATCTGCGTTGCCGGGTTCGTCCATGGCAGGTCCTGCCGGGTCGATATTGGCGCCCGGAAAACCTGTTGGGGTCTTTTGCCATCCGTTCCGCGGAGCCGGGCGTAGAACTTCTCGGAGGGAGCCTCCAGAACTTGGGTCCAACTGATCGTGCACGCAGGGCCCACATAACGGAGCCGTAGCTCACCTCGCAGGCCCCCACATGCGTGCGACCGTAGTATCCGGGCCAGAAGTCATTCTCCTGCAGGTCTACAGTGCCGCTGTAGACGGGGTCCTCTGTCCGTCTCCTTGCGTCGAAGTCGCTGCCGGGACCCCGCACAGTGGTGTCCAGGTAGACGTTGTGACTGTCCGAGGTGGCTGTGACGGAGAAGAGCCGGCCGTCTGCGGTGGAGTGCGGAGCAGGCAGTCCCGCAGCCTGGTGCCCCTCCATGCCAATCACGACTTCCGGGTCCGCAATTCAGTCCA
Source organism: Arthrobacter sp. (assembly GCA_036566705.1). Classification (GTDB taxonomy): domain Bacteria; phylum Actinomycetota; class Actinomycetes; order Actinomycetales; family Micrococcaceae; genus Arthrobacter. The sequence continues at coordinate 5,444 of DATCVX010000060.1, forward strand.
CGCCGTTGCGCAGCGCCTGCCGCACGTGGTCCTCGACGCGGTATTTGCCATCAGTGCTGAAGAGCGTGTGGACGTGGTGGTCACCGTTCAGCCAGAAATAGTTGCCCTGGCCGGAAGCCGGCGGGCCTGCCCTCTGTCCGCGGAGCGGCGGGGAATATGGAGCACCCGAATGTCCCTGCTGTTATCGACGGGCAAAGCAAAACCCCGCCTTCTTGGCTTGTGGCCATGAAGACGGGGTTTCGGTTGGTGCACCCCCCGGGACTTGAACCCGGAACCCATTGATTAAGAGTCAATTGCTCTGCCAATTGAGCTAGAGGTGCATCTTGTGTTTTGATCTCCCGGGGCTTTTTATTTCCCGGTTGATCTCCGCAACGACATGAAACTCTACACGAACTTTTGACCCATGTGAAATCGGCGGAACGGGCAGGGGGCTGCATCAGCCCGGAGGGGCCAAAATCAGCACGGAATCAGGGTTTTGGTTGTTTGTCAGCAGCCAAAAGCGGCCGTCCGGTGCCAGGATGACGTCGCGGATCCGGCCATATTGCCGTGTGAAATAGGCCACAGGATTTCCGGCTTCCTCGCCGTCGAGGGGAACCGTCCATAATCTCTGGCCACGGAGTGCACCCAAGTACGCGGTGGAGCCAACAATCTCCAGCCCGCTGGGCGAGGATTCGGCGGTTGACGGCCAGACCACCTTTGCATCCTTGAATTCACCCCGATGCGGCGCCCCGGTGACTGAGGGCCAGCCATAGTTGGCCCCCGGAAGAATGAGGTTGAGCTCGTCATTGACGTCCGGCCCGAATTCGCTCGCCCAGAGCCGGCCTGCACTGTCCCAGGCCAGTCCCTGGACGTTCCGGTGGCCAAGGCTGTAGACGGCATTGCCGAAAGGGTTGCCGGGCGCGGGGAGGCCCTCCGGTGTCAGCCGCAGGATCTTCCCGCCCAGCGCGTTCGGGTCCTGCGGCTGCTCGCGGCGCTGTGAGTCGCCGGTCCCGACATAGAGCATGCCGTCGGGTCCGAAGCGGATCCGGCCGCCGTTATGCGTTGATGCCTTCGGGATGCCGGTGAAGATGACCTCCGGCGGGCCGACGGTGTACTTCCCGTCACCGCCATCAGTCAGGACCGCCCGGGCGATCCGGTTGTCCCGCTCTGCCGTGAAGTAGAAGTAGAGCAAGCTGTCCGAGCCGAAAGCAGGGGAAAGCGCGAGTCCGAGCAATCCGCCCTCCCCGGCCGGAACCACGCCGGGGAGCTCTCCGACGGTGGCGGACCGGCCGCCCCGGACTGCCTTGAGGAGCCTGGAGTCACGCTCGGAAACGATTGCGGTTCCGTCCGGCAGGAACACGGCGGCCCACGGAATCTGCAGTCCGAGGTCCAGCCGCTCCACCACGGCCGGTGTCCCGGTGGTGCCCGTTCCCACGCTTGTGCTGCCGCCGGTGGAGGGCCTGGTGCCGTCGCCTGTGCAGCCCGGAAGGATCAGGGCAAGGCTGGCAGTCCAGGCCGCCGCGGCATGCCGTAGCCGGAAGCTATTGGAGCCGGGTCCGCCGTGGCGCGCGGAAACCGGCAGCTTCGGCATGGGCCGGTGACTCAAACCAGACTCCGGCGCGGGTCTGCTCATACTCCGGATGCCCCTCTTCGTAATAGACCATGGAGCCGGCGTCACCCTTCACCGTGTAGTCGGCAGGACCGCTCCCGTCTGGAGACGGGGATGCCGACCCTTCGCCATACGGGCGGTCTGCCGCCAGATGGCCCGCAGGTTCGGGAACGGTTTCGAAGTCGACCGCGCTGGACTCGACCGCGCTGGGCTCGGCCGGCCCGGCGGCGCCCGGCTCGTCACTTCCGGCCTCGGCTGCGGCTGATTCCGCCCCCGGCAGGGTGGGGGAGTGTGGGCCCGTGTACTCCGGATGATGGATGGGCGCTGCCGCGTGGGTGTCCGCTGCCTCAGCGGTACCTGCTGTGCCGGTATCGGCGGCACGCGCTGGAGCGGTGGTGGCGGCCGTGGCATGGGGGGCGGCCGATCCGCCGGCCTCGGACCATTGGGTCTCCCACTCGGCCTGGTTGTCCATGTTCTGTGCGGGGGCCGGCGCCGTTGTCACCTCGTCAGCGTTCCCGGCAGGCGCCTGGGCTGCCACTGGCTCTGCCGGGGCGGGTGCTTCCGGTGCGTCCGTTGTCTCCGCCGGAACCGGAGCCGGGGCCGGTGAAAGTGCAGGTTCTGCTTCCGTCCGCTCCGGCACGGCGGAATCCCGTTCCGCAACATGTCCGGCATCCGAGGGGCCGGCCGGCCCGGAAATATCCTCGTCCGCCGTCGTGGGGGGAACCGGCTCCGACGGCCGTCCGAAGCCGGCGGCCGTGGGGATCCCGGCGGTGCCTACGGCATCCGCCGAAGCGGCCGCACTCCCGCCTGCCAGCGCGCCATCCGCCCGGATTCCCTCAGCCGGAGTCGCTCCGGTCCTGCCGCCGCCGCCGGTGGCGTTGCTGGAATTGCTGCGGTTCAGCAGCCACCACACAACACCGACAATCAGCACGATGAGAATGATCCAGAAGACAAAATCCATATCAGGGCCTTTCAGTCCGGATGGCAGGGTTGCCGTTCCCTGACCGTACGTCGGTACAAACGGGGCTGTCTAGGTCCTGGCCGGGGAGCCGCACGCCCGGCGGACGCTGAAGGCGGCCCGAACAACGGGGAGGCCGTCCAGTAGCCTCTCTACATGGACTTCAAGCGGCTGCGGATTCTGCGCGAACTTGCCGACCGGGGCACGGTGGGTGCCACCGCCGAAGCCATGCATGTCACGCCGTCGGCGGTGTCCCAGCAGCTTAAAACGCTGCAGGACGAGCTTGGCGTTGTCCTCATCGAGAAGGCGGGCCGGGGTGTCCGCCTCACCGAAGCCGGCCTGGCGATGGCCTCCGCAGCCGCGGATGTGTCAACGGCAATGGCCCGTGCAGAGGCGACCATCGACACGTACCGGCACGGCTGGCAGGCCCATGTGCGGGCCGCCTTCTTCCCCAGCGCGGCGGAAATGTTCCTGCCAGGGCTCCTGCACCGGGTCAAGGCCATTGACGGCCTGCACCTTGAAGCCCACTTCGAGGACCCGGGCGTGGCCGGGTTTGCCGGCCTCGCGGCGGACTACGACATTGTCCTGGCCCACAGCGTGGATGGCCCGGAAGTGTTCGCCTCCCACGGGCTGGTCGTCGTCCCCCTGCTCAACGAGCCCCTGGATGTCGCGATGCAGTCAGGCCACGCCTTGGCGGCGAAATCCCGGCTGACCGCCCGGGACGTGGTCGGCTACCCCTGGATGGGGGTTCCGGAAGGTTTTCCGTTCGACGCCGTGTTGCGGCAGATCGAGAAACAGGCCGGCTCCACGGCGGTCCGGGCGCAGCTGTTCCCGGACCTCAGGGTGCTGGAGGCTCTGGTCAGCGCCGGACACGGCCTCGCCCTGCTGCCCCGGTATACCGCTGCGGCCAACCAGGGCCGCGGGTTCGTGCTCAGGCCGCTGGTGGGCGTGACCGCCCGCCGCAGCATCGTTGCCCTGGCCCGGCCCGACATTGCCGCCCGGACCACCATCCGGAAGGTGCTGGACATGCTCCGGCAGGAGGCCGAGTCAGTTGCCGCCGGCCGCGGGCCCGGTGATTTCTGACACGTTTTGCGCCGGTTCGGCGGCGGCCGTCTCAATATATGAGACGTGAGTCCACTATTTGATCGAAATATTCACGGATTTGGGCTTCACGGACCCGTCGGTGTCGTTGGCCCCCTCATCAGAGTCATAGACTTTGACGCATGAGTGAGGACACCCAGATCGCAACCGAAAACAAGCCTGACATCAAGCCCCGCAGCCGGGTGGTCACCGACGGAATCCACGCTGCCCCCGCGCGCGGCATGTTCCGTGCGGTCGGCATGGGCGACGATGACTTCGCCAAGCCGCAGATCGGCGTCGCGAGCTCCTGGAATGAAATCACTCCCTGCAACCTTTCCCTGAACCGGCTCGCCCAGGGCGCCAAGGAAGGCGTCCACGCAGGCGGCGGGTTCCCCATGCAGTTCGGAACCATCTCCGTCTCGGACGGCATCTCCATGGGCCACGAAGGCATGCACTTCTCCCTGGTGTCCCGCGAAGTCATTGCCGACTCCGTGGAAACCGTCATGCAGGCCGAGCGGATCGACGGCTCCGTGCTCCTGGCCGGCTGTGACAAGTCCCTGCCGGGCATGCTCATGGCTGCCGCCCGCCTGGACCTTGCCAGCGTCTTCCTTTACGCCGGCTCCATCATGCCCGGCTGGGTCAAGCTCGAGGACGGCTCCGAAAAGGAAGTCACCCTCATCGACGCCTTCGAAGCCGTCGGTGCCTGTGCCGCAGGCAAGATGAGCCTCGGCGACCTCGAGCGCATCGAAAAGGCGATCTGCCCGGGCGAAGGCGCCTGCGGCGGCATGTACACGGCCAACACCATGGCCTGCATCGGCGAGGCCCTGGGCATGTCCCTGCCGGGCTCGGCTGCCCCGCCCTCGGCAGACCGCCGTCGTGATGAATTCGCCCGCAAGTCCGGCGAAGCAGTGGTCAACCTGCTCCGCCTCGGCATCACTGCCCGGGACATCATGACCAAGAAGGCCTTCGAGAACGCCATCGCCGTGACCATGGCCTTCGGCGGCTCCACCAACGCCGTGCTGCACCTGCTGGCGATCGCCCGCGAAGCCGAGGTTGAGCTGACCCTGGACGACTTCAACCGCATCGGCGACAAGATCCCGCACCTCGGCGACCTGAAGCCTTTCGGCCGCTACGTCATGACCGACGTCGACAAGATCGGCGGCGTGCCCGTCATCATGAAGGCACTGCTCGACGCCGGACTGCTGCACGGCGACTGCCTCACCGTCACCGGCAAGACCCTCGCCGAGAACCTCGCGTCCATCAACCCGCCGGACCTCGACGGCAAGATCCTGCGCGCCCTGGACAACCCGATCCACAAGACCGGCGGCATCACCATCCTGCACGGTTCCATGGCACCGGAAGGCGCCGTCGTCAAGAGCGCCGGCTTCGACGCCGATGTCTTCGAAGGCACGGCACGGGTGTTCGAGCGTGAACAGGGCGCCCTGGATGCGCTGGACAACGGACAGATCAACAAGGGCGACGTTGTGGTCATCCGCTACGAAGGACCCAAGGGCGGCCCGGGCATGCGCGAGATGCTCGCCATCACCGGCGCCATCAAGGGTGCCGGGCTTGGCAAGGACGTGCTCCTGCTGACCGACGGCCGCTTCTCCGGCGGGACCACCGGCCTGTGCATCGGCCACGTTGCCCCGGAAGCTGTCGACGGCGGCCCCATCGCCTTCGTCAAGGACGGCGACCGGATCCGCGTGGACATCGCCGCCCGCTCCTTCGACCTCCTGGTCGACGAAGCAGAGCTCGAGTCCCGCAAGGTCGGCTGGGAGCCGCTCCCGGCCAAGTTCACCAAGGGTGTGCTCGCAAAGTACGCCAAGCTGGTGCACAGCGCCTCCACCGGCGCATACTGCGGGTAGGCAGCGCCTACCCGGATCGTTTGGCGCTGAGCGCCAAACGATCCGGGGCCCTCGGCGCTACCCTTATTAAGCCCTGCCGCCTTTTGCGGTCGGGCTTAGGGCAAAGCCGCAGGCACTGCTCGTTTCGTGGACAAGGGGGTCCACACTGTGAGATGCCCGCCGTCGTCGTTGACAGGCGTCTCACGCAGAGGGAAAACTGAACGCATGATCTCATTCGTTACCGCCGGCGCAGTCGTCGTCCTTACCAGGCGCGTGGCTCAATAGCCCGACTGGTAACGAACCGTCACGCGCAAACCCCTCAAAGAGCCACCAGGCTGAGGGGTTTTTTTATTTCCCGCAGTTTCCAAAAATACAGATGATCCACAAGGAAGA
>DATCVX010000061.1:0-2701 GCA_036566705.1 Arthrobacter sp.
TCAGCCACCTATCAAGGGAATCATGAAGAAACTCACCACGGCCCTGCTCGCCGGCGCGCTCCTTGTCTCTGCTTCCGCTTGTGCCGCCCCGGCAAAACTGTCCACGGAAGCGACCTGCGAGCGGATCAAGATCGTTGCTTCAGACTCCAGCGCCAATATGGGCAAAACGGGCATGACCATCCTCGCCAACAAGCTCCGCCCGATCGTGGCCGGAGCATCGGACGAATTGAAGCCCGCCGTCCAGGCGATCATCGAATTCACGGATGAGTCCGCGAAAGAGAGCCCGGACGCGGAAAAGCTCGCGGGCCTGCAGGACGGTTACCAGAAGGCCGGCGCCACGTTCACCGAGCTCTGCCAGTAGGGCCGGACGGCTACAGGGCAGTCAGCGGGCGAGTTTTACGCCGTCACTCCTTGCCGGGAGCGGCGACAGGTGAGGTCCGCCCGTCCTGGGACCGCATTTCAATGAAGGTGTCGTAGGCGGTCGTGTGCATCGCTTCGTCGTAGGCCGCCATCGCGGCGGCAACTGCAGAGGCGGTGGCGCCCCGGCGGCGGGCCCTGACGGCGATGGCGCCCAAGGCGGCCATGACCCCAAGCAGGCAAGCCACCACGGCGATTCCGGCCAAGACTTCAGCCATGTAGCGACCCCGTTTTCTGTCAGGCGCGCACGTGCGTTGCCTGTGCATCCAAGATTACGCGCGCGGACGGCCGCGGTGACCTTGCCGGGACCCGGGCCCGCCGGTGAATGACGTACTCGGCCACTGCCAGGTTGATCACCCAGGCCAACCCCATCAGCAGCGCCCGGATGAGTTCGCCGGGCTGGCCCAGCAGCAGCATCCAAGGCAGGATCACCAGCGCCTGGGTGCCGGCGGCCACCGCAATGGCGTATGCGCGGGTCATCCACACGCTGTGCCGGACGAAGTCCCGCCGGCGGATCGACAGGATGCCCATCACCAGGCTCGCCAGCATGGCGGAGCCGAAGAGGATCCGCAGCGGGACGTCGGTGATGCCGTCGGGGAGCGGATAGAAGGCGGACATCCACAGGCCGGTCAGTGCCGTCAGCAGTCCGGCGGGAATCAGGATGAGCCCGGCGATGCGGTGCCAGCCGCGCCTGCCTCTCAGCGCTGGCACGAACTGGAACGCGCCGAGCAGGCTGTAGACCGTCACGCTGACAATGTGGACCACCACCGGGACAGGTGAAGCGAAGAACCTGGCATTCTGCGGTGTGATCGCGGCTCCGCCGGTCAGCTCCGTCAGCCGCGCCGCCCCGGCGATGACCGGGATGAGGCTGAGGAGGATCAGCCCGGCGGGCACTGGCCACTGCGCCCTGCGGCGGCCTGCGGGGGAAGGGGCGAGCTTGGTTTGCGTTGGCATTGTCGGTCCCTTTGATTTCAAGGTGTACGGCGTACACCTGGTGTGCACCACGCTAGGTGTACGCCGTACACTTGTCAATAGGAAACGGCTAAGGAAGGGTGGGCCGGATGACCCAGCAGCTGGAAACCTCACGCCGCACCCCGCTGAACAGGGCCCGCGTGCTGGAGGCCGCCGTCGCGGTCGCCGACGAGGTGGGCCTTGAGGCGCTGAGCATGCGCCGGCTTGCCGAGGCGCTCGGCGTGGTGCCGATGGCGCTCTACAAGCACGTCGCCAACAAGGATGAACTCCTTGACGGCATGGTGGACGTCGTTATCGGCGAGATCGCCCCCGTCGCCGCCGGCGCTGGCTGGAAGAATGCCGTCCGCCTGCGCGTGCTCTCCGCGCGGCAGGCGCTGCTGCGGCATCCGTGGGTCCGGCAGGCGCTGGAAACCCGCACCAACCGGACGCCCGCCGTCCTCAAGTACACCGACGAAGTCATCGGAATGTTCCTGGCTGGCGGTTTCTCCATTGATCTCACCCACCACGTGATGCACGCGCTGGGGAGCCGGATGTGGGGCTTCACGCAGGAGCTGTTCGACGCCGCCGCCGGAGGCCCGGAGGCCGTCATGCCGCCGGAGGCGCAGGCTGCCATGCTCCAGGAGATGGCGCAGAGGTATCCGAACATCCTTGAGGTGGCCAGCGCCGCCCGGCACGACGACGGCTCCGTGGTCAGCTATGGCTGCGACGACCAGTTTGAGTTCGAGTTTGCCCTCGACCTCATGCTGGACGGCTTCGAACGGCTGCATGGTCGGGACTGGAGCTCAGGACGTCGTCAGTGAACCGTTGATTCGCCGTGGAATGCCGCGCAAACCTTCCCTCAGCTCCGGCGGCAGGACAGTTTCCGGCGCATTCTGATAGGTGACCGGGTCATCCCTTGACGGCACCGGCACTCAGTCCCTGGACGAGGAACTTCTGCACGTAAGCGAACAGGAGGACCACAGGGATGATAGCGACAACGCCGCCGGCGGCAAGGGCGCCGAAGTCCGCGCCGAACTCACCCAGCAGGTAGCTCAGGCCCACCGGAACCGTGAAACGGCTCTGCGTGCTCATGAACATAATGGCGAACAGGAAGTTGTTCCAGGCGCTGATGAACGCGAAGGATCCCACCGCCACAATGCCCGGCTTCAGTAGCGGGAGGACCACCAGCCGGAAGGCCTGGATGCGCGTGCAGCCGTCCACCCAGGCAGCTTCCTCGAGTTCCACGGGGACGTTCCGGATGAAGCCGGCCATCAGGATCAGGGACAGCGGCAGGTGGAAGACGGTGTCCGAGATGATGAGGCTCCACAGGTTG
>DATCVX010000062.1:0-2675 GCA_036566705.1 Arthrobacter sp.
TCCGCCACCCGCGCAGCCGCGGCCGGCGGCGTCACCACCATCATCGACATGCCGCTGAACTCCATCCCGCCCACCACCAACGTGGACGGCCTCAAGCTCAAGCGCGAAGTCGCCGAGGACCAGGCCTTTGTGGACGTCGGATTCTGGGGCGGCGCCATCCCCGGCAACAAGGCGGACCTCCGCCCGCTGCACGACGAGGGCGTGTTCGGCTTCAAGTGCTTCCTGCTGCACTCCGGCGTGGACGAGTTCCCGCACCTGGAAGCGGACGAGATGGAAGAGGACATGCGCGAGCTCAAGTCCTTCGACTCGCTCATGATCGTGCACGCCGAGGACTCCCATGCCATCGACCATGCACCGCACCCGGGCGGGGACCAGTACTCCACGTTCCTCGCCTCCCGCCCGCGCGGCGCCGAGAACAAGGCCATCGCCGAGGTCATCGAGCGCGCCCGCTGGACCGGCGCCCGCGCGCATATCCTGCATCTGTCCTCGTCCGACGCGCTGCCCATGATTGCCACGGCAAAGCGCGACGGCGTCCACCTCACCGTGGAGACCTGCCCGCACTACCTGACGCTGATGGCCGAGGAGATCCCCAACGGCGCCACCGCGTACAAGTGCTGCCCGCCCATCCGCGAGGCCTCCAACCGCGAGCTGCTGTGGAAGGGCCTGCAGGACGGCACCATCGACTGCATCGTCTCGGACCACTCCCCGTCCACGCTTGACCTCAAGGACCTCGAAAACGGCGACTTCGCCGTGGCCTGGGGCGGCGTCTCCTCGCTGCAGCTGGGCCTCTCGCTGATCTGGACGGAAGCCCGGCACCGCGGCATCCCGCTGGAACAGGTGGTGTCCTGGATGGCCGAGAAGCCCGCCGCCCTGGCGCGCCTCACCACCAAGGGCCAGCTCGCCCTCGGGTACGACGCCGACTTTGCCGTCTTCGCCCCGGACGAGGCCTTCGTGGTGGACGTCTCCAAGCTCAAGCACAAGAACCCGATCACCCCCTACGACGGCAAGGCGCTCTCCGGCGTGGTCCGCAAGACCTTCCTGCGCGGCAGCGTGGTGGACGGCCAGACCCCCTCCGGCAAGCTCATCCGCCGCGGCGGGGTCTGAGGCACGCAGCCATGGCTGTGCAGGTACATTCCCCGCGGGGCATATGTGCGCGGCCGCCCCTTTCTGCGAGTCGGCCGGAAGAACGCGGCCCGTCGGAAGATCGCGGCCCGTCCGCGCTGGCCGCAAGGGGACTGGCCGTCTGGGTCACCCCGGAGCCGGGCAGCGAGATCGACCCTGACATCCTTGCCCGAGCAGCTCGCTTGCTGCTGGAACGGGCACTGAAGTTTGCTCCGGAGGCGGAAGTCCACTGGCCTGCCGCCGGGGCTGCCACGTCCGCCGTCGGGACCACGCCGGCCGGAACGCCCCCTGGGGAGGGGGCATCGGCCGGCCCTGGCGGCGGCACTCCCGCGCCGTCGTCGTCCGCCACGGAGGACTCCCCGCACACGGACGACGACGGCGCCTCCCCCTTCCCGCGGCCGGCCGGCCTTCCGCCCGTGGCGGGACCAGTCAGCCACGTGGCCGTTGACCTCGCCGCGGACCAGGTGCTGCTGGACGGCCGGCAGGTGAACCTCACCGGCGTGGAATATAAGGTCCTCCGCTACCTCGTGGAGAACTGTTCGCGGGCCATCGGCCGCGAGGAGCTGCAGCACTTCCTCGACTCGTTTGAGAGTCCAGGGGCTTCCACCAGGGCCATCGACGTTTATGTGGGGCGCGTGCGGCGGAAGCTGGGTAATGCCCGGCATGCCGTGGCCACTGTCCGGGGCGGCGGCTACCAGTTCGTCCCCGGCGCCTGCGCTACCGTCCGCGGGCCCGCCGAATACTCCATCTGAGACCAATTACAAGGAGCACCATGACAGCCACCAACCAGATCACCGCTCTTCCCGGCAGGCTGCAGCCCGGCGCCACCGCGCCGGACTTCACCCTGGCCGACGCCTCCGGGCAGGATGTTTCCCTCGCGTCCCACCGGGGCAGGAACGTGATCGTGTACTTCTATCCCAAAGCGGCCACGCCAGGCTGCACCACCGAAGCCTGCGACTTCCGCGACAGCCTCGCCTCGCTGCAGGGTTCCGGCTACGAGGTCATCGGCATCTCCCCGGACGCCCCCGCAGCCCTGGCCGAGTTCACCGGGGACTTCGGGCTGAACTTCCCGCTGCTCTCCGACCAGGACAACGCCGTTGCACTGGCGTACGGCGCCTGGGGCGAGAAGGTCATCAACGGCGAAATTGTTGAAGGCGTCCTGCGCTCCACCGTGGTCATTGACGCTGACGGCGCGGTGGTGCTGGCCCGGTACCAGGTGGATGCGCAGGGCCACGTCGCAGCGCTCCGGCAGGAGCTGGGACTCTAGCCCCACCCCAAACGCTCTCGCACTACCTGCAACAAAACCCCCAACGCTCTCGCAGTACATGCAACAAAACCCTCAACGCTCTCGCAGTATCCGCACCTCCCCCAAATGCCCTTCCGCCTGCGGAAGGGCATTTGCACACCGGCCGCATGGGACCGGCACAGGAAGGGCACAGCTGCGCCCAGGACGGTGGAATGAAACCATTCCCGAGCCTGAAGCAGGACCCATGCGACGTTCCCCCGGTGCCATCCTTTCCTCCTCCGCCCTGGCGGCGGCCCTCGCCCTGACG
>DATCVX010000063.1:0-12276 GCA_036566705.1 Arthrobacter sp.
GACAGACATGTCAGTCCTCCTTCCCGCCCACGAGGCGTTTCTGGATCAGGGCGATCAGCAGCACGCCGATCACCAGCACCACGCCGAGCGCGGCAGCCACATCAGGGTTCCCCTGCAGGATGCCCTTCTGGTACATGATGAAAACGGGTGAGGCCGAGGCCCCGTCCGGACCGCCGCCGCCGGTCAGCAGGTATGGCTCGGTGAAGAGGTTGGCGCCGGTGATGGTGGCAAGCAGCGTCACCAGCACGCTGGCCGGCCGGACGCCGGGCACGGTGATGTTCCAGAACTGGACCCATTTGTTGCCGCCGTCCACGGCCGCTGATTCGTACAGCTCATCGGGGATGTTCTGCAGCGCCGCGAGGTACAGCAGGATGAAGAACCCCAGCTGCTTCCATGTCACGTACAGCGCCACGGTGGGCATGGCCAACCAGGAGTTGACCAGCCAGGACGGGGACGGTGCCAGCGGCCCGAGCAGGGCGTTAAACAGCCCGTTCTCCTGGAAGAGGAACAGCCAGACTCCGACGACGGCGACGCTCGCCGTCACGTACGGAACGTAGTAGCTGAGGCGGAAGAACGTCTTGAGCCGGGTGACCCGGTTCAGGGCGTTGGCCAGCAGCAGCGACAGCCCCACAGTAAGCGGGACGTTGATGATAAGGAATACGCCGATGTTCAGGAAGGACCGCTGGACGGCGGGGTCGGACAGGATGGTGACGTAATTATCGAAGCCCACGAACGGCCGGTCCACCTTGACCCGGGGGGCTGTGAAGAAGAAGTCGTGGAACGAAATGTAGACGGCGTAGCCGAGCGGGAATGCCAGGACGCCAAAGATGTAAATGACATACGGGGCGCTGAACAGCAGGCCCAGCGGCTGGGGCCCCAGGAAGTTTTTACGCTTCCTGGGCACCAGCCGCGGGTCCGCGGCCCCACCAGCCGGTTTCCCCGTGACGGGGTTCCCGGAAGATCGGAGTGACATTGGGGGTCACCGCTACTTCTGGGCTACCAGTTGGTTGATCTTGTCCGCAGCACCCTTGAACGCAGTGTCGATGCTTTCGTTGCCGAATATCACTGACTTCGCGTAGGCGGTGCGGAAGGTCTGCCAGACCTCCACCGAGTTGGCCACGTTGGGAACCTCAACGGTCCGTGCCGCCTGCTCGGCGAACTGGGTGTAGGCCGGGTTCTTGGCGAAGTAGTCCGAATAGGCCGTGGCTAGATCCTTGCGCATCGGCATCTGGCCGGTGTCGGTCAGAAGCTTGCCGTCCTGCTCCTTGCTGGTGGCAAACTTCATGACCTCCCACGCCGTGCCCTGGTTTTCGCAGGCGGAGTACATGGCCACGTTCTTGGCGTCGGAGAACGTTGAGGTCTTAGGGTTGGCTTCGGCGGCCGGGACCGGCACCGCGCCCCAGTTGATCTTGCCTTTGTAAGCGGCGATGGCCCAGGGGCCGGCCAGCGACATGGCTGCCTTGCCCTCGAGGAAGGAGTCGCCCTGGTAGACCTCCTTGGACGCGAGATTTTCCTTGTAGAGGGTCTCGAACATGGTGGCCACCTGCTTGCCCTGCTCGCTGTCGAAGGTGGCCTTGCCGTCCTTCACGAGCGGCGTGCCATCGGAGTTGGCGGCATAGAAGGAGTAGAAGTCGAACCAGGCCTGGAAGAAGTCACTGGCCGGTGACGGCCAGAGGGCGTTGGGGGCAGCCCCCGCGGCCACCAGTGCCCTGGCGGTTTCCAGCAGTTCCTTGTGCGTGCCCAGCTTGGGCTTCTCCGGATCAAGGCCGGCCTTGGTGAACATGTCCTTGTTGTAGAAGAGGACAACCGGGTTGGACTTCCACGGCAGCTGGTACATCTTGCCGTCCGAGGACTTGTACTGGTCTGCCAGGTCTCCGGTGCGGTCCTTGACGTACTGGGCACCGTCGGGGAAGTCGTCCAGTGCCACGAGTCCGCCCTGCTTCTGGAACTGCGGCACGGCTACGGGCGCGGTGTTAAAGACCAGGCAGGGCGCGTTGCCGGCGGTGATGGCGGCGCCGATGACTTCCTCGGAGCTCTTGCCGGCCGGGATCTCCTGCGCGTCGATCTTTTCGTCGGGATGGGCGGAGTTCCACGATGCAACCATCGCCTTGCCCCATTTCACCTCGAACTCGTTGTTGGAGTACCAGATCTTGATGGGGCCCTTGGCGGAGGTCACGGAGTCGGCGCCCCCGCTTTCCCCGCCGCCACCGCCGCCACCGCCGCCGCAGGCTGCCAGGCCGGCGCCCATCACGGTGAGGGCGGCCACTGACAATACGCGCGTGGCTTTTGTAAAGCGCTTCATTGCGACTCCTTGGATCCTTGTGGGGATTTTTATCTGGGTTTTGTGTTCATTGGGAACAGTTGCGGGCAGGCTGCTGCCTGAATGTGGGCGCGGCTGAGCGCGTGTCCTGGTGCGTGGAATGGCTGGTGCGAGGGTTACGAGGTGGAGGTCGAGGATGCCCGTGGCTGGCCGGACAGGCGTGGCGGGCTGGACCTGCCGGCGGCCGGAACCGGGGCAGGGCCGGTGGAAGCACGGACCAGCAGCACTGGTGCCTGCAGCTGGGTGTCTTCACCGGAGTGGGTGCCGTTGAGCTGGTTCAGGAGGGCCTGTGCAGCAGCGCGGCCCCAGAGCATGGGGTCGGTCGAAATAGTCGTGAGTGGAGGATTCAGGTACTGGGTGAACTCGGCGTTGTCATAGCCGGTCACGGAGAGGTCGCCGGGGACGGACAGCCCCTGGGTCTGGGCGTAAGACTGGCCGGATGTGGCCATCAGGTCGTTCGCGTAGACAATTGCCGTGGGGCGGTCGGCCCGGCGGAGCAGCTCCGCCGTTGCAGCCACTCCTCCGGGGGCCGTGAAGTCAGCTTCTGCGAAGAGGTCCGCGGCCAGGCCGGCTTTGGCCATGGCGGCCTCCCAGGCCTCGCGCCGGCTGCGGCCGTGGATGTACTCCTGGGCCCCGCCGACGTGGCCGATGCGGACGTGGCCGAGCCCCACCAGGTGGTCCACGGCTGCGGTGATGCCGTCAGTGTCATCCATGGAGACTGCCGGAAACGGGGAATCCGCGTCCGGCCGGTTGAGGGTGACGGCAGGGAGTTTGAGTTCGCGCAGCAGCCCGATCCGGGAATCGTTGTGCCGCACGTCGGTGAGGATGACGCCGTCCACGCGGCCGCCGTCGGCCAGCTTGCGGTAGGCCCGTTCCTCCGCCCCGGGGGCAGTCGCCACGCTAAGGACGAGGGTGTAGTCGTGCTCGGCCAGCGTGGTTTCGATGCCGGCAATAAACGCCGGGAAGAACGGATCCGTGCCGAGGAGCTTCGGGTCCCGGGCCACCACCAGGCCAAGCGCGTAGGCCTTCGCCGAGGACAGGCCCTTGGCGCGCAGGCTCGGCTTCCAGCCCAGTTCCTTCGCGGCCTGGAGGATGCGGTCGCGGGTAGCGTCGCTGACGCCGGGCTGGCCGTTCAGGGCATACGACACGGCACCTTTGCTGACGCCGGCCGCCTGGGCGACGTCGCTGATGGTTACTGCCATGGTGTGGGGCCTTTGAGGTTCGGGGTCCGGTGACTTGCGCCACTGAACCGGTTCAGTGATCTCTACTAAACCGGTTCAGTTGTTTATTGTCAAGGGTTTATCTTCGGCTTGCTGCTTTCAGCGTCACGCCGGGCATCCTTTTGGATCACGACGGCGGCACCGGCCGCGCGTTTCCGGGGACCCCGCCGTCGTGCTTTCCCAAAAGCGTGCCGGGCGTGACGCCGGTCGCGGAGCTGACGCCGCCTAGACCCGGGCGAGTCCGGCGGCCTGGGCCAGCAGCTCCACGGAGCGGATCCTCGCCTCTGTAGCGGTGCTCTGGTGCGCGACGATGAGCTCGTCGGCGTCGGCGTGCCTGCCAAACTCATCCAGGTATTCGATCACCGCGTCCGGGGTGCCGACGGCGGAATAGGTCATCATCTGCGACACGTGCTGGCCCTGCGGGGAGTCCAGGATCATGTCGGCCTCGTCGTCGGTGAACTCGCGTCCGCCGCCGAAGAACAGGGACACGCGGGCACGCTTGGTGGCCTGGAACGTTGCCTGCGCCTCGGCGGCGGTGTCCGCGGCAATGACGTTGACGCCGGCGATCACGTGGGGTGCGTCCAGCTGCGCAGACGGCTTGAATTCACGGCGGTACACGGCCACGGCATCCTGCAGGGCGTTGGGCGCGAAGTGCGACGCGAACGCGTAGGGCAGGCCCAGCTGGGCGGCGAGCCGGGCGCCGAACAGCGACGATCCGAGGATGTACAGCGGAACGTTGGTCCCTTTGCCCGGCGTGGCCTCCACGCCCTGGATCCGTGTGGGGCCGGTCAGGTAGCCCTGCAGCTCCAGGACGTCCTGCGGGAAGGTGTCGGCGGACATCGGGTCACGGCGCAACGCCCGCATGGTGTTCTGGTCGCTGCCGGGAGCGCGGCCCAGGCCAAGGTCGATCCGGCCGGGGTGCAGCGTCTCCAGGGTGCCGAACTGCTCGGCGATGGTCAGCGGCGAGTGGTTGGGCAGCATGATGCCGCCGGCGCCCAGCCTGATCGTGTTCGTGTTCGCGGCCACGTGGGCGATCAGCACGCTCGTGGCAGAGGACGCGATGGAAGACATGTTGTGGTGCTCGGCGTACCAGATCCGGCGGTATCCCAGTTCCTCGGCCCGCTGGGCCATGGCCACGCTGCCCGCGAAACTCTCTGCCGCCGTCTGGCCCTTGCCGATGGTTGCCAGATCAAGAATGGAGAGCGGAAGAGTCACGTCGGTGCCGGCCTTTCAATGCGTTGCGTAGGGTGGGCCGGCCGGGTTGCGGCGGGCACACTGTGGACAACGACGGCGGTGCCCGGGTTATTTCTGCGGGCTGCGGTGGGGTGGCCCACACCGCTGGTCCGGCGGGCAGGGCTGGTGGGCAAAAGGTGGGCGCAGCAGGGGCCCGGCCAACCGGCCGGGCCCCTGCGGTTTGCTGGGTTGCGTCCCTATTTCAGCTTGAAGTTGGCGCTGATGGAGCTTCCGTCAGCGGCCTTCATCGTGAGCTGGTAACAGGTACCGGCGCCGGTGGGTGTCTTCCAGTTGTAGATGAACTGGCCCCCGGTGGCGTCATAGCGGAGCGACGTGCTGCCAGTGGTGGTTGTCTCGATTTCATCGACCAGGACAACCAGTGAGCAGGTGATCCTTGCCATCGTGAATGACATCAGGCTGGGATCAGTGATCTCGGTGGTTCCGGCAAAGACCTCGAACTTCGCCGGTACCGTGCTGCCGCCCTTCACGGTGTTCAGCACGCCGTTCATGTCGATGGGCTGGTAGAAGCCCTTGAGGGTCCAGGCCTTCACCGTGTAGTTCTGGGTGACGGTGCTGGTGTTACCCGCGTTGTCCGTGGCCCTGGCGGTCAGGGTGTGGGTGCCAGTCAATGTGGAGTAGCCGCTGACGGTGCAGTTGGCGGCGAGCCCCGACAGCGAATCCGAGGCGGTGCAGCCGGGCGCGGCAGGGGTGGAACCGAAGTAGCTGTCACCCAGGGTGGAGATGAAGCCAACTTCCGGAGCGGTCTTGTCGATCTTGAAGCTGGCTGAGGCAGCACCGGCAGACCTGACGTTGCCGGCGACGTCTTCAAACTCGGGGCTTTCGACAACAACAGCCGTTCCCTCGCCGTCCGAGGTGGCGGTCTTGGTGGCAGAAGCCGGGCCGGACGTTTCATCGGCACCGGTGAACGTGGCAACCACGTCGCTGCGGTACCAGCCGTCACTGCCTTGCGTTCCAGCCGCTGACGTGTAGGAAACTTCCGGGGCGGTCTTGTCGATCTTGAACGAGTGGCTCACGGCACCGGCGGCGGTGGTGTTGCCGGCGTTGTCCGAAAATTCGGGGCTCTGCACTACGACGTTAGAGGCTTCAGCGCTAGACGAGACTGACTGCGTCGCCGACGCCGGTCCGGAGGTCGCATCCGTGGCGGTGAACTCTGCCAGGACATCCGAAAGGTACCAGCCGTCATTACCCAGGGTGCCGGTTGCACCCGTGTAACCGACGGTGGGGGCAGTCCCATCCTTCTTGATGGACACGGTCACCGGGCCGGCGCTGCCGCCGCCGCTGGTGGCTGAGCAGGCGAAGTCCCCGGGCAGCTGGTCCAGCGCCACGGTCTGGTCCTCGCAGCCGACTTTGGACAGCGTGCTGGGCGAATCTGATTCCGTGACAGTCCATTTCAGTTCGACTTCGCTCCGGTACCAGCCGGCGAGCCCGTCCGGCGTGGCAGGGCTGAGCGTGTAGCCAATCTCCGGGGCGGAGCCGTCGACGATGTTGTAGGTCACCGAGCTTGAGACCGTCAGGCCCCCGCCGTCGGTGTAGCTGCAGCTGGCGGTCTGGGATCCGATGCCGTTGGCAGAGTCAGGGCCTGTGATGGCGCTGAGGGTGGCAGACGGAAAGCGGAGACCGTCTTCAGTGTCCGTCACGCTGCAGATTGTCGCCGGAACCAACCCCTTGGCGTACGAGGCGCCCATTGCCGTGCCGCTAATATCCAGGACCGGGGCGGTGTTGGACGGCGCGGGGGCCGCGACAATCACGGTGAACGTGGCTGGCGCCAAGTTGAAAGTGCCACCGGTGGTGTTGCTGCGCGGGCTCGCGCTAACACTGGCAGAACCGGGACCGACCGGGGTGATGGTCAACGTCTGTGTCGCACCGCAGGAGTTGAACGTGACGATGCTGGGCGACACTGTCGCCACGGCCGTGTCGCTGGATGCGATATTCAGGGTGAGGAGGGTCGATCCTGTGAGGTTGCAGCCGGGCTTGATATCCCCACCGGTCGGATTTACTGCCAGTACCGTATTACCGCTACTGCCTCCTACATTCAGGGGCATGACCTCGGCCGTTGCGTCGATGTTTCCGTCGAGCGAGTTGTAAATTTCGTCCGCATACACCACCCCTGCACCCGCGAGGAGAAGGCTTCCGGCGGCCACGGCAGCCGCTGCCCTAAAGCCTGCGTGGCGGAGCAATTTCTTCCCCGGACCGGTGTCCTGGATTACCGCTGAATTCTTCATGAATGGCCTCCCTCATCCGCGGTGCGGCCAGTTCCGGACGCACTGTAGTCCCACCGTAGGGAGCGCACTCATCGGGCACACGCGTAATCCCCACCCGTCTTTCCGGCCCGGGTACTCGTTTTCCCGGACCCCGTGCAGGGCGCTACTTGGTTTGCCCGGGCGGGGCCGCCAAAACACACGCTGAGTACTCCGTAAACCTCCAAAATATGACTGCCGCGGACGTCCGGTTAACCGCCGTTACGCCCTGTATCCCAGGGTTTCGGCAGCTTTGGTTCCCGGTCCGGGGCTGCCGGATAGTTGCAGCCAAGAACACCGTTCCGTTCCACAAATTCAGCAATTTCCGAGGGGTACTCATGGCAAAAATCAGGGCAAGGCAGGCTGCCGGCGCAGCAGTCGCAATCACCGCACTTCTGGCACTGGCAGCCTGCTCGGATCCGGGCGCGACGGCGGCGTCAGCACCGTCGTCGGGCTCTACCGTGACCGCGGCAGGCAAGACGTTCAACCTTGCCCCGGAGCAGGACCGCGTCAAGGTGAGCGTGGATGCCGAGGCCGCGGCGCTGGTCCCGGACGCCATCAAGGCGGACGGCAAGCTCACTGTGGTGAGCACCGGCGGCACGGCCCCGCTGAGCCTCTTCGCTACCGATAACAAGACGCTCATCGGCAGCGAGGTGGACATCGCCTACGCGGTCGGCGAGACCCTTGGGCTGACGGTCGAGGTGCTTCCAGTGGCCTGGGCCGACTGGCCGCTGGGCGTTGAATCCGGCAAGTACGAGGCTGTCCTCTCCAACGTGACTGTCACCGAGGCCCGCAAGGAGAAGTTCGACTTCGCAAGCTACCGCAACGACCTCCTGGGCTTCTACGCCAAGACCGATTCCAGCATCGGCGAGATCAAGGAAGCCAAGGATGTTGCCGGCAAGCGCATCATCGTCGGCTCGGGCACCAACCAGGAAGCGATCCTGGTGCGCTGGGACGAAGAGAACAAGGCCAAGGGCCTGGCCCCGGTTGAGTTCCAGTATTACGACGACGACTCCGCCTCCACGCTGGCCCTCCAGTCCGGCCGGGCGGACCTGACGTTCGGCCCGAACGCCGGCGCGGCCTACAAGGCAGCGAAGGACGGCAAGACCAAGGAAGTGGGCACGCTGAACGGCGGCTGGCCGCTGACCGCCGAAATCGCCTTCACCACGCAGAAGGGCAACGGCCTGGCAGTGGCCGCCCAGGCTGCGCTCAACCAGCTGATCGAAAATGGGAGCTACGCCGAGATCCTGGACCGCTGGGGCCTGTCGTCGGAGGCCATCAAGAAGTCCGAACTGAACCCGCCGGGCCTGCCCAAGAAGTAGGATCGCCGCCAATGCATCGGTTGCTCCGCCTCTGCCCTTTTGCACCCGCGAAAACGGCGGAGGGCCCGACAGGGTTCCCTGGCCGAGCTTGCGAGGCGAGGGTGCCGGTGGAGGGCCCACGCCGGCAGGGTTCCCTGGCCGAGCTTGCGAGGCGAGGGTGCCGGTGGGGAGGAACAATCGATGCATTGTGGGTTAATGGTCCGGTGAGCGCCGAATTCTCCCTTCGTCCCAGCCAGACCGCCGACGCCGAGTGGATTGCCGAGCTCCGCGCGGTGGTGATGCGTCCGGACCTTGAGCGGCTGGCCCGATGGGATCCTGTCCGCGTCCGCGAGCGCTTCCTCAACGGGTTCCAGCCGGAACACACCTTCGTCGTGGAAGTGGCGGGCCGGAATGCGGGTGTGATCGCTGTCCGCCCGGAGCCCGATGCGCAGTGGATCGAACACTTCTACCTGGCCCCGGAGCATCAGGGAAAGGGCCTCGGCGGCGCCGTGCTTCAGCAGGCCATGGACGGCTCCCGGGACCACCGGCCGTTCCGGCTCAACGTGCTGCAAGGTAGTGCGGCGCGGCGGCTGTATGCGCGCCACGGCTTTGAGGTGGAATCGGAAGACGCTGTGGACGTCTTTATGGCGGCGAAAAGTTAGGCAAACGGCAAAGACCCTCTGCCACGGAACGGACAAGTGTGTAGTGGTTGACGATGTCGTCCGCCCGTTACGGAAAATGCACTCCTGGCGGGTTTGGCAATAGTCTGGCCAGATGGGGACAAAGACCGTGAACTCCGGCGAACAGGTTGACAGGCAGTCGCGCATTCTCGAGGCGGCGCTCGATCTGCTGTCGCGCCACGGCATCTCAGGCGTGAGCATGCGTGCCGTGGCGCGCGAAGCCGGCGTCGCACTGGGCCTGGTGAACTACTACTACGACGACAAAACGAGCCTCATCCGCGCAGCCCTGCACAGGGTGGACGAACAGGACCTCCAGCTGGTGGCCCAGGACCCGTCATTGACGCCGGACGAACAGCTCCGCAAGGCCCTGCGGCGGGTTGCCGGCGCAGAGCTGCTGACCACCCGCTACCTCTCGCTGCGCCTGCACCTGTGGGCCCTCGCCCAGGCCGACGAAGGCTATGCCGAGATCAACGCTGCAGCCTTCGACCGGTACCTCGACGGCGTTGCCGCACTCGTATCCAACGCCAAACCCGAACTCTCCTGGGAGGAATGCCGGGAGCGGGCAGCGGACATCGTCGTCATACAGAACGGCATGTGGCTGACGTCGCTTCTGGGCGTGGACGACGCCTCCATCCGGCGCAGCATCGCCCGCACGGAGGAGATCGCTTTCGCCCCGAGCCGCAGGAGCACCAGCGGGGACGCAGCGCTCAGCGAAATCTAAAGCACACGCCGGCACGGCGGCGCAGTTGCGCGCGTCATACTTGAACGAGTGTTCAAGAAAGTATTGAACACTCGTTCAACTTCCATTATTGTCCTCCGTATGACTTACGCCACAACGTCTCATGACGCGACAGCATCCACCCTCTTCATCAACGGCTCGTGGGAGCCGGCCGCCTCCGGCGCGGTGCGCCACATCCACAACCCTGCCGACGGCGAGCTGGCAGCCACAGTGTCCGAGGCCGGCCGGGAAGATGCCGGGCGGGCCATCGCTGCAGCCCGGGCGGCGTTCGACTCCGGCGTCTGGGCTTCGGTACCGGCACCCGAGCGCGGCACTTTCCTGCTCAAGGTCGCCGCGGAACTGCGCCAGCGCCGGGAAAAGTTCGCCCGCGCTGAATCCCTGGACACCGGGAAGCGGATAGCCGAAAGCCGCATCGACATGGACGACATCGCCGCCTGCTTCGAGTATTTCGGCCGGCTGGCCGGGCAGCAGGCGGGCCGCATGGTCGACGCCGGCGACCCCGCCGTCGTCAGCAAAATCGTCTACGAGCCCGTGGGCGTGTGCGGCCTGATCACCCCGTGGAACTACCCCCTGCTCCAGGCCGCGTGGAAGATCGCACCCGCGCTGGCCGCAGGCTGCACCTTCGTCCTTAAGCCCTCCGAGCTGACGCCGTCCACGGCCATCCTGGCCATGCAGCTGCTGCAGGACCTCGGCCTGCCGGACGGCGTCGCCAACCTGGTGACCGGAGCCGGCGCGGAGGCGGGGGCACCGCTCTCCGAACACCCCGACGTCGACCTCGTCTCCTTCACCGGCGGACTGGAAACAGGCAAGCGCATCGCCGCGGCCGCAGCCGGCACCGTGAAAAAGGTGGCGCTGGAACTTGGCGGCAAGAACCCCAACGTGGTGTTTGCCGACGCGGACTTCGACGCCGCCGTCGACAACGCCCTGAACGGGGCATTCGTGCACTCCGGGCAGGTCTGCTCCGCCGGGGCGCGGCTGGTGGTGGAGGAATCAATCGCCGAACGCTTCGTCGACGAGCTGGTCCGCCGCGCGCAGGAGATCCGGCTCGGCGGCCCGTTCGACGAGGCCGCCGAAACCGGGCCGCTGATTTCCGCAGCCCACCGCGAGAAAGTCGACGCCTACGTCCAGCGCGGCATTGCGGAGGGCGCACGGCTGCGGTGCGGCGGCGCGGCACCTGCCGGGGAAAAGTTCGACGCCGGTTTCTACTACCAGCCGACCGTCCTGGACCGCGTCCAGAGGGGCATGTCCGTGGTGGTG
Organism: Arthrobacter sp.; assembly: GCA_036566705.1. Classification (GTDB taxonomy): domain Bacteria; phylum Actinomycetota; class Actinomycetes; order Actinomycetales; family Micrococcaceae; genus Arthrobacter. Next base: position 11,009 of record DATCVX010000063.1, read on the forward strand.
GACGAAGCTTTCGGCCCGGTGGTGACCGTCGAGACCTTCCGCACCGAGGATGAGGCCATCGCGACCGCCAACGACACCGTCTACGGGCTGGCGGGCGCCGTCTGGACCCAGGACGCAGGCAAGGCGCAGCGCGTGGCATCCCGGCTGCGGCACGGCACCGTCTGGATCAACGACTACCACCCCTACCTGCCCCAGGCCGAGTGGGGTGGCTTCGGCCAGTCCGGCGTCGGCCGCGAACTCGGGCCGACAGGCCTGGCTGAATACCAGGAAGCCAAGCACATCTACCAGAACACCAGCCCCCAGGTGACCGGCTGGTTCGCTGACCACGGCAAGGAGAACTAGATGCACGTCGACAACATCGAGGACCTCAGCGAGCGCGGATTCGACTACATCGTCATCGGCGGCGGATCCGCCGGGGCGGCAGTGGCCGCGCGGCTGAGCGAGGATCCGGACGTGTCCGTTGCGCTGGTGGAGGCCGGCCCGGATGACCGCGGCCTGCCCGAGATCCTACAGCTGGACCGCTGGATGGAGCTGCTCGAATCCGGCTACGACTGGGACTACCCGGTGGAACCGCAGGAGAACGGCAACTCATTTATGCGCCACGCCCGCGCCAAGGTGATGGGCGGCTGCTCCAGCCACAACTCCTGCATCGCCTTTTGGGCTCCGCGTGAGGACCTGGACGAGTGGGAGTCCAAGTACGGTGCCACCGGCTGGAACGCCGAAACCGCCTGGCCCCTTTACCAGCGGCTGGAAACCAACGAGGACGCCGGCCCGGACGCACCGCACCACGGAGACTCAGGCCCCGTGCACCTGATGAACGTGCCCCCGGTGGATCCGGCCGGCGTCGCGCTCCTGGACGCCTGCGAGCAGACCGGCATCCCCCGGGCAAAGTTCAACACCGGAACCACGGTGGTCAACGGCGCCAACTTCTTCCAGATCAACCGGCGCGCGGACGGCACCCGGTCCTCCAGCTCGGTCTCCTACATCCACCCCATCATGGAGCGCGACAACTTCACCCTGCTGACCGGCCTCCGCGCACGCCAGCTGGTGTTCGACGCGGACAAGCGCTGCACAGGCGTGGACGTGGTGGACTCGGCCTTCGGCCGGACCCACCGGCTCACCGCCCACCGTGAGGTCATCCTGTCCACCGGCGCCATCGACTCACCCAAGCTGCTGATGCTCTCCGGCATCGGCCCGGCAGCGCACCTCGCCCAGCACGGGATCGAGGTCCTGGTGGACTCCCCCGGCGTGGGCGAGCACCTGCAGGA
>DATCVX010000064.1:0-3954 GCA_036566705.1 Arthrobacter sp.
TCCTGGACGTCGGCCGCACCACCCGGATCTTCCCGCCCCACATCCGCAAAGCCATCACCGCCCGCGACCAAGGCTGCGCCTTCCCCGGCTGCACCATCCCCGCACCCTGGTGCGAAGCCCACCACATCACCTACTGGTCACACGGCGGAACCACCAGCACCGACAACGGCACCCTCCTATGCACCCATCACCACCACCTCATCCACAAAGAACAATGGCAAATCCAGGTCCAAACCGGCATCCCCTGGTTCATCCCGCCACCCCACATCGACCCCCGCCAAAAACCCCAACGAAACCACCACCAAACGTAAGCCGCTCAAGTCCGCGCCGATTAAGGTTGGCCGACAGCGCTCCACACGACGCTGGCACTGCAGCACCCGGTACAGCACAGATCTCGCAGGGTGATTCCGCGTGCCAGGGAAATCTTGAACCTCCCAGACACGACAATCAGCGCGATACTGGACAAATGATTAGGGCAGCGAGACCGGCCGATCTGCCGCGCATTCGTGGCATCGAGGTCGCAGCCGGAGAGCTCTTTCGCGAAATCGGGATGAACGCGATAGCGGACGATCCCGCTTTCGCTGAAGGTGAGCTGGCACCCTACCTGGGCGAGGGCAGGGCCTGGGTTGCCACCGACGCCGCCGACAATCCCATCGCCTACGTCCTTGTCGACGTCATTGACGACTGGGCCCACATCGAGCAGGTCACAGTCCACCCGGTTCACAGCCGCAAGGGTCACGGCAGTTCACTCATCGACCACGCGGAACGATGGGCCGCCGCACACAACCTCCACGGATTGACGCTTACAACATTCCAGGACGTCCCTTGGAATGCTCCCTACTATGAGCGCCTCGGCTTCGTTCACGTCCCCGAACAGGCCTGGTCCGATGGTCTGCGCCAGATCGTGAGACAGGAAAACCAGCACGGTCTGAATGCCTGGCCACGCGTAGTTATGAAGAGAAAGATCGACCACCAGAACCCATAACGCGGAGGCTGAGGCTGAAGCACCAGCGAGTCCGGTAGGACGAATGGTTCCCAGCCCCAGGCAGGCTTAAACAGCTCCGCCCCGGGAGGAACCAATGGTTCCTGCCGGGGCGGAGCTGCCACCCGCCGTCGGACGTTCCTTAGAGGAGGCTAAGAACGTCCGGAGCCGTTCTGGCGGTTGAGGACTGGATGGTGCGAGGACTAGCTGCTGATGGCCGACTTCATTTCGTCGTGGGCCTTCTTGCCGGCCTCATCAGTCGAGAGCCTGTTGAAGAGGACCTCGGATGTGTACCGCTTGACGATCTCCTGGATTGCTCCGGCGCCCTTCGGCGGCGGGGCCGGGGCCTCGCCGAGTTCACCCTTGATCTGGTCGATGAACTTGACCACCTTGATGTCAGCGGGGGTCAGCTTGGCCGCAATGGCTTCGCGAACTTCGGTGTTGGGGTAGACGCCGCGGTCTGCCAGGAGGGCCCCTCCGGCCTTCTCGTTGTTGGCCAGGAAGTCAATGAACTTGGCAGTTTCCTCCGGGTGCTTGGTGCGAGAGGAAGCGGACCAGAACTGCGACGCCTTGTACCAAAGCTTCGTGTCGGCCGCCTTCCCGGTCTTGGACGGGAACCGCAGGATCTGGAGGTCGCTGCCGGATGCCTTCTCGAGGGCCGGCAACTGGTTGGACCACCAGAAGGCCAGCCCGTTCTTACCCGTGGCCAGGCCGCTCTGGTCCAGCGGTGCAGCTTCAGCTTCCACAACCTCGGAAGCCGACGGGACAGCCTTCTTCTCGCTGAGTTCCTTCAGGAATTTCCACCACTCGGCAATGTCGGCCGGCTCGAAACCCAGCTTGCCTTCCGACGTGTAGAGGGACTTGCCGTTCTGTCGGAGCCAGACGGCCAGGGAAGCCTCGTCCGTCCCGTAGGCGGCTGAGCCGTACGTGCCCTTCGGGGACTTCTCGGTGAGCTCGGCGGAGATGCGGCCGAAGTCCTCCCAGGTCCAGGTCTTGTCATCCGGAAGCGGCACTCCGGCTGCCTGGAACACGGCCGGGTTGGCGATGATCGTGGCTGCGTTGATGCCTGCGGCGATACCTGTCAGGCCGTCTTCGCTCTTGCCGGCATTCAGGGCGGCCTCGTCCAGCTTGGACGTGTCGATCTCATACTTGGAGAGGTCCAGCAGAGCGCCGCGGCTGGAGTACTCGGTGATGTACTTTTCGTCCATCTGGATGATGTCCGGGGCGTCGTTGGCGGCAACCTGCGTGGCCAGTTTGTCCCAGTAGCCGCTCCAGTCGCCGTATTCGGGCTTGATCTTGATCTTGGGGTTCTCGGCCTCGAAGGCAGCGATGGCAGCCTGGGTCAGCTGGGCGCGCTTGTCGCTGCCCCACCAGGAGAAACGCAGTTCGACGGTTCCGTCGGCACTCTGCGGGGAGGCTCCCCCGCCGCAGGCGCTCAGGGCCAGAACGGCGGCGGCCGCAGCGGCAACCACGCCTGTCTTGCGGAACCGGCGCCGTGCGCCGGTGGAGGGGGTCTCAGCCGAATGGTTCTGGGCAGCAGACTCAGAGCGAGGAAAAAGCGGCACTGGATACTCCGATCTTCTTTGATCATGTTGCTGGGGATGTGAAAACGAGGAAGCGTTTTCTTAGATTTGATACTACAAGTTAGGAACTTGTATTACAAGAGGTTTTTTTGAATGAACGCAGGGCCCGCCGACGCCGGAGGTTCGGCGCCTGGGGTCGTCACCACCGCAGGCCCGGCCGACGCCGGAGGTTCGGCAGGTGGGGCAGTCGCCCACGCGTTGCGCGCCGACGCCGGAGTACGGCGCGCGGGCGCGTCACGTCGCGTGGCAGGCCGACGCCGGCGGTTCCCGCACGCAGGGACGTCACCACCATAGGAGGTGCCGTCGTCGGGCATTCCGGGCGCACGAACGCCCGACTTGCGTCCGGCCGAGCACAAAACGGCCGACGGCCCGTCCGATGGGACGGGCCGTCGGCTTCGGGCGGTAAGCCCGAAGGATGAAGCTGCCGGTTTGGCCTATTTGATGCCGGTGGTGGCGATGCCCTTGATGAGGAACCGCTGGCCAAAGAGGAACACCAGGAAGACCGGGAGCAGGGACACGATGGACATCGCAAACAGCGATCCCCAGCTCGTGGCCGACTGCGAGTCCACGAAGGCGCGCAGGGCGACCGGGACGGTGAACATATCGGGGTCCGTGAGGTAGATGAGGGCGCCGAAGAAGTCGTTCCAGGTCCAGATGAAGGTGAAGATGGTGGTGGTGGCCAGGGCCGGGACCATCAGGGGCAGGATGACGCGCAGGAAGATGCGGGGGTGGCCCGCGCCATCGATGCGTGCGGCCTCATCCAGGTCCTTGGGAATGCCGCGGATGAACTGGACCATCAGGAAGACGAAGAACGCATCCGTGGCGAGCAGCTTGGGCACGATCAGCGGCCAGAACGTGTTTACCCAGCCGATCTGGGAGAACAGGATGTACTGCGGGACGATCACCACGTGGAACGGCAGCATGATGGTCAGCAGCATGATGCCGAAGAACAGCTTCTTGGCGGTGAACTGCAGCCGGGCGAAGGCGTACGCAGCCATCGAGCAGGAGATCAGGTTGCCCAGGATCGAGCCGATGACCACGATCGCGGAGTTGAGCATGTAGTGCCCGAACGGGTGGGTCAACGCGGACCAGCCGTCGGTGTAGTTGGACATTTCCAGGCTGTTCAGCCAGAGTCCGGGTTCGCGGAAGATCAGCTCGTTGGCCCGGAGCGAGGACACCACCATCCACAGCAGCGGGTAGATCATCAGCCCGCCGGTCAGGATCAGGATGGCGTGCTTGATAAGGGCCCTGGTCCGCTGTGACCGGCTGAAGGCCAGGGTCCCGCGGGATTCCCGGGGCTTGCGGTGGTTCTTAGGCTTGCCGGCGCCGGAAGTCTTCCTGTCCGGGGCGGGCAGCGTCTGCAGCTTAGTCGTCATAGAAAACCCAATA
>DATCVX010000065.1:0-33318 GCA_036566705.1 Arthrobacter sp.
CCGCCCGTACTGGTGGATCGGCGGGTTCGGGTCCGCACCGCTCCGCAGCCCCGGAAAATCGTCCAGGACGGCCTGCTCGCTGACATTCAAATCTCCAGACATTGCCCTCTCCTCACCCAGGCGTACAGCAAGGACTATGCATCGGAGGGCGTTACTGGAGTGTTATTGCCGGTGCGGAGGTTCGTCCGGCCAGTCAGGGGGCTCCCTCCCGGCGGCGTCCCACGGCAGGCCGTCCCCGGGGCGGATCTTGGCTTCGCGGCGTGACTGCCAGGCGTCCACAAACAGGCGCTCCGTCGGCGTGAAACCTGCCGCCACATCCGCCGGAATGTCACGGGTGTACCAACCGGTCCCGGGGACCGCGTCGGGCAACGCACGGTGTGCCGGCACCAGGACGATCGCTATCCGCGGCGGCAGCCACTGAAGGACGACGGCGTGCTGGCGCACCTGCTCGAGGCGGCTGCCCGCAGCATCGTCTGCTTCCAGCACCACAAGGGCTTCGACGAATTCGTGCGGCTTATGCTTCTCCGGACGGCGGGCCATAGCGCGCCTAGATCCTGGATCCGTGTGGTTTTCCCCCGACACCGTCCAAAACCCCCCGCGCCTGCCGGTCCACGAGGCCGGTCAAAAGCTGCTGGGATGCCCCGAACAGGATGGCCCAGGCCAGGACCTGGGGCGCCGAATCCAGCGCACTCAGGCCCGGCACGAACCCGCCACTCATCAGGATCAGGCCCAGGACAGCGGTCAGTGCACCGGTGGGAAGTTTGAGGACGGTCAGGGCAATCGGCAGGCTGAACGGGACCGGGGTTGCCTCCATCCGGTGCAGGGAGGTAGCTCCGGACACCGCCGCGGCCACCAGGCCGACGAACTGGATCAGGAAGATGTCGAAGGGCATCGCTGTCCGGAGGATCACCAGGTTCTTGTCGTCCCCGTTGCCGGGGCGGTACAGCGATTCAGCGGCCGGGCAGACGATTTTTTCGTCCGGGTTGAAGCACAGGGGAATGGACTGCGGGGCGCTCAGGCCCCAGATCCCCAACGCCACGGCGACGGAAAACAGCACCACCGTGGCCACCACCACCGCGTTCCGGAAGTTCCGCACCTTGATGTACTGCTGCCGGGAGTGCGAGCGCGCCGCCGTGAGGGCTATGCCCAGGCTTTCCCTGGTGTCGATGGTGACCGGCTGGTCAAGGATCTGCTTAGACAGCGCCTCAATCCGGCGTCTCCGGGGATCCTCGGCCTCAAGGTACCGGCGGACGTCCGAGTGGATGCCCGGGAAATGTCCCTGGATGTAGTCGTCCGGCGCGCGCAGCAGCAGCAGTGCCTCGGCGGCGTCCAGGTTGCTGACGGCGCATTCAATGGCGGATCCGCCGAAATCGGTGAAACCGCGGTGGTTCCGGCCCCCGGCTGAGGTCTCGGCGATATCGAGGTGCCGGCTGATGCCCTCGTCGAGGACGGCGAGGAATTCGTCGTTGCTGCGGGACTGCATCCATACGGACAAGGCCCGCAGCCGGGTCGAGCGCGTCAGGACCTGCTCCGCCCAGATTCGGTTCTTGTGGCGCAACCGGCCAGGGTGGGCTGTCCCCTCCTCCGCTGGATCACTCATTCCGGTGCCTTCCGCCGCGTGGCTGACCGGGAATCCGGCCAGCCCTTCCCGAGCCCCCAGTATGGACAGGCGGCGTTACGGTGGCGTTACGGGACCGCCCTTTCCACGGCTTATGGCGCCGAACGGACCACCATCGCCGAACCGCCGCCACGCCTCACGGGCTCGGCCGCGGCGGTCATTTGTCCGTGGGGCCCGAATTCGATGGCCGTCGCGGCGCCGATCTCTGCTGCCGAAGTGAAGGCGTCCCCCGCGGGCACCAGGGTATGACCGTATGGTGCCAGCTGGGGCCCATACAGCGTTATGAAATCCGGCTCAGCTGTGACGTTGGGTGTGTTGCGCTGTGCTGCACGAGGGGCCGCAAGAGCCTCGGAAACGGTCATGCCCAAATCCACCCTGTTCAGGATGGTCTGCAGGACCGTTGTGATGATGGTCGACCCGCCGGGGGAACCTAGCGCCAGGAAGGGCTTGCCTTCATCGAGGATGATGGTGGGCGACATCGACGAGCGCGGACGCTTGCCGGGTTCGATCTGGTTAGGTTCGGTCGGGCTGGTGGACGTATAGGAGAAGTCGGTCAGCTCATTGTTGAGCAGGAACCCGCGGCCTGGCACCACCATGCCGGAGCCGCCGGTCTGCTCGATCGTGAGGGTGTACTCCACCACGTTGCCCCACCTGTCAGCCACGGTCAGGTTGGTGGTTGAGATGCTTTCGGTGTCCGCCTCGTTGGCGGCGGCAGCGGGTGGAAGGTCGCACGCTCCGTCATACGTTGCAACGTTCCCTGCCGCGACGGGTTTGGGTGTCGCGGCCAGCAGCGGATCGATTTCGCACGCCCGTTCCTTTCCGAACTGCGGATCGGTGAGGTCCTTGGTGGGGACGTCAACGAATGCCGGGTCGCCTACGTACCTGCCACGGTCAGCGAAGGCAAGCGCGCTCGCCTCAAGGTAGTGGTGCAGGGCCTGGGGCCGGGACATCGTGGAAAGGTTGAACGGCTCCAGAATGTTCAATGCCTCGCCCACAGTGGTGCCGCCGCTGCTGGACGGTGCCATGCCGTAGACGTCGTAGCCGCGGTAGTTGACGTGCGTAGGCTCCTGTTCGAGGACCCGGTAATGCGCAAGGTCCTTAGTTGTCATGTGGCCGGCCGGGACAGGCAATGTCGAGGAGGGAACCTTTGGCGGAGCCTGGACTGTAGCCACAATTTCATCCGCAAGGGCGCCCCGATAAAAGCCGCGTGTACCCTGGTCTGCCAGAAGCCGATACGTCTCGGCAAGATCGGGGTTTTTGAAGACACTGCCGACGGCGGGCGAATCGCCGCCGGGCAAGAACAGGTCACTCGTCGAGGTGAATGCCGCAAAGCGAGCTTCATTGTCTTCAGTCTGCTGGCGGAAAGTTGCGTCAACCACAAAGCCGCGGTCCGCGACTTCAATGGCCGGCTCCAGGGCTTCCTCAAGGTCCATCGTTCCCCACCGCCTCAAAGCCCGCTCCCAGGTGGCGGGCGTTCCGGGGACACCAACGGAGACGCCGCTGGAGACGAGTTCGGCGAACGTGTAGGACGTTTTGGTCGCAGGGTTGATGAACGCGTCGCTTGGCATAGCCTCGGGGGCGGTTTCGCGGCCGTCAATGGTATCGACCTTGCCGTTTCTTGCGTTATAGAACACGAAGTACCCGCCGCCGCCGATCCCGGCACTGTACGGCTCGGTGACGCCCAGGGTCGCAGCCGCGGCGACGGCGGCATCCACCGCGTTGCCGCCGTGGCGGAGCACCTCGATCGCCGCCGCAGATGCATCCGGGTCCACTGTACTGACCGCCCCGCCGTACCCGGTCGCCGTCGGAACTTTGACTATCTCCCGGGGATCGGCAAACGCGGGACTGGTCACCGCCCCGCCCGTAACGCTCAAAGCCAGAACCGCCGTAATGACAGCAAATCGACGTTGTGAGGTTGGCATGGTCGCTCCCTGGTGAGGGTGGTGAGGGTGGTGCGGGTTGAGGTGGGCGTCAGCCTACTCCGCGGCAGTACGACATTCAACGGTGTCCGGAAAGCCGCGGCCATGCATGCCTGGATGCCTCCGGGAGGCGTCGTTCAGGCGACAGGGGCCGTATTGCCGGGCACTGGATCATGCCTCAGGTACCGGCGGCGGAACCGTCCCGTTCCGGCGGTCAGGGCCCGCAGCTCCACGGCGTATTTCAGGAGTTCCTGATCCGGGACTTCAGCGCTGATTTCGGTCAGATCCGATCCGGATGACGTGGTTCCAGTCAGCCGCCCGCGGCGGCTGGAAAGGTCACTCATCACCGCCCCCACATGCTCATCCGACACGCTGATGATGACTGAGGAAACAGGTTCGAGCAGCTGGATGCGTCCCGCTGCCGCCGCCTCCCGCAGCGCCAGGGCTCCGGCAGCCTGGAACGCCGCATCCGATGAGTCCACGCTGTGCGCTTTTCCGCCCACCAGGGTCACCCGCAGGTCCACCACCGGGAAACCGGCGGAGACTCCCTTCTGCATCTGCGCCCGGACACCCTTTTCGACGGAAGAGATGAACGTTCCCGGGATCACCCCGCCCACTGTCCTGTCCACGAATTCGAAGCCGCCGCCCCGGCTGAGCGGTTCCACTTCAATGTCGCAGATCGCGTACTGCCCATGGCCGCCGGACTGTTTGACGTGCCGCCCGTGCCCGGCGGACGGGGCGGCGAAGGTTTCCCGGAGGGGCGTCACCACACTGACGGTGTGCAGCTTCACGCCCTGGTCACGCAGCCGGTCCAGCACTACCTCGGCATGGGCCTCCCCCATGCACCACAGGATCTGCTGGTGGGTTTCGGCGTTTCGTTCCACCCTCAGGGTGGGATCCCCGGCGGCCACTTTTCCGAGGCTTCGGGCCAGGACATCCTCGTCGCTGTGGGAGTCGGCCTCGATGGCCACGGGCATCAGCGGTTCGGGGATCTCCCAGGTGGCCAGGAGCAGGGGCTGCTCGCGGCCGGAGATCGTATCCCCGGTTTCGGCGCTTCCGAGCTTGGCCACCGCACAGATGTCTCCGGCGACGCAGCTGGACACCGGACGCAGGTTGGCACCCAACGGGGAATAGAGGTGGGTGACGCGTTCGTCGTTGTCGTGGTCCTGATGCCCGCGGTCTGCCAGTCCGTGTCCGGCCACGTGAACCGGAGTGTCCGCCCGCAGCTCCCCGGAGAAGACCCTGACCAGGCAGACGCGGCCGAGGAAGGGGTCAATGCTGGTGCGTACAACCTCCGCCGCCAGCGGCCCTGCAGGATCACACGCCAAGGTACCCAGTGGCGTGCCGCCGAGGTCCGTTACGTCGGGCAGGCCGCGCTCGAGTGGCGACGGGAAGGCCTTGGTCAGGACCTCGAGCAGTTCGGCGGCGCCCACGCCCGTCACGGCCGACGTCGACAGGACCGGGAAGAAGGCAGCGCGGGCGACTGCGGTTTCCAGGTCCTCCACCAGCACGGCGGTATCGATGTCCTCACCGCCCAGGTAGCGGTCCATCAGTGTCTCATCTTCGCTTTCGGCGATGATCCCTTCAATGAGTTCGGCGCGGGCAGGTTCTGATTCCGCCAGCTCGCTTGCCGTGCCTGCGCGCGGGGCGGGGCGCACCTCCCCCGGTGCGTACTCGGTGACTGTCCCCGACAGCAGTCCCAGCAGGCCGGTGACGTCACCGCCGGACCGGACCGGGACATAGAGCGGCAGCACCGAATCCCCGAACGCCGCACGGCAGGCGGCAAGGACGCCGTCGTAATCCGCACGGGGGTGGTCCAGGCGGGTGATGGCGACGGCGCGGGGCATCCCCAGGTGTTCGCACTCACCCCACAGGGCGGTGGTGGTCGCATCGACGCCGTCCACGGCCGAGACGACGAACAGGACCGCGTCCGCGGCCCGGAGCCCTGCGCGGAGCTCGCCGATGAAGTCCGGGTATCCCGGCGTGTCCAGGAGGTTGACCTTGGTGTCTCCGAGCAGCAGCGGGACCACTGACAGGGTGACCGACCGCTGCTGGTGGACGGCGGAGGGATCGGAGTCGCTGACCGTTGTCCCGTCCGCGATGGAGCCCTTGCGGGTAATCATGCCGTTCGCGGCGAGCAGGGCCTCGATGAGCATGGTCTTGCCGGCCCCTGAGTGGCCCACCAGCGCCACGTTCCGGACCTGCGCCGGACCCTGGGCCGGGCTTCCGGCGGAAGCGTCCGACCGGCGTGCTTCCGGTCCGCCCCGGCCGGGCGTCCTCGCTGCGTCCTTCGTGCCTTTCACCGACATTGGAACCTCCTGGCGTCGTTGCCATGCCACCCGGGCCGAACGTGTTACTCGATTCGACACCCTGGCGGGCGGAACGGCAAGAGCACCGCCGCCGAATCATGGACTGGAGGACAATTGCAGCAAAAGCCCGACGGTCCGGGCAGGTCCAAGGAGGTCCGGATGCAGGCGGTTCCGCGCATCACAGTGGAGGTACCCGTGCTGGGCGTGGGGACAGGGCCGGCCGACTACGAGGAGCTGGGGCAGCACGTCGATGCCCTGCGCCGGCCGAACGGGCTGCATCTGACCCTGCTGCACATTGGCATCCTGGCGGACTTCGCCCGCGATGTCACGGAGTGGACCAAAGGCGTGACCCCTGCCTCATCGGCGGCCCGGGAGACGGCCCGCTGGCTGCAGGCGCTGCGTGTCCTGGACGGCTTTTCCGGAACGTCGGAGAGACTCATTGTGCTCGGCGGCGGAGGAATATCAGGACTGGAAGTGAATGTGCCAGAGCAGGTGCATGACTACCAGGTCTCCCTGGTGCAGGAGCTGCGCGGGCTGCTGGACCGGCTGCTCGTGGACAACGTGGACGACTTCATCCTCAGTTCGCCGGCGCTGGGCTTCAGGTACCCGCACTGGGTGCCGCACATTGCCGTGGGCCGGCCAAAGTCGCGGTCCCGCGAGCCCATCGGCATTCCGCCGGTCACTGTCACCTTCGGTGCATCGCGGATCAGGAACGGGCAGTTCCTGCCGGGGGCTGGCTGAGGTCCCCTAATCCCGGGCCGCCGGGTTCCTGGCCGCCCGGTGCGGGCGGGGAGATTCTGGCGCAGCACTGCCCTGGAGTGTCGTTGCCCAGCACCCGTTCCTCGGAATCGCCGCATCCGGAGGCTGCGCCCCGGAGGAAGGCGCCGTTCATCGGGTCCCTGGTTGTGGCTGTCTGGCTGTTGGGGATCACCATCAACCTGCTAATCCTGGGCGGCTTCCATGACGTTGGCCTCCGGGACTTCGGCCTCCTGGTTGGCGCGCTGGCCCTGAACCGGCTCGCCACGGCGAGGTCACACTAGGAGAGGTCCCGGGCCCTTGCCGGGCTCCCGACGCGGCGAAATAATGGCCGCATGGTCCGCTTCAGCGGCGTGGTGCGCGTGCGGGGGCGCAGTCTTTGCCTCGACATCCCGGATGCGGCAAGGACCGAGTTGATGCCGTTTGCGGACAGGGGCCGCATCCGGGTCGCCGGGCGCCTTGACGGCGCGGACTTCAACGCAACCCTGATGCCGGTCAAACCGGCCGGCCACGTGCTGTATCTCTCCGGCGGCCTTCGTGCGGCAACAGGCCTGAACGCCGGCGACTCCGTGGTTGTTGATGTCCAGCCGCAAGCGGCCGGGCAGGTCACGCCACCGGGTGACCTCGCGCTGGCGCTCCATAACGCGGGCACCACGGAACGATGGAGCCAACTGCCGGCGGCGGAGCGGCGCGAACTGGTTCGTTTTATGGAGGACGCCAGGTCCCAGGCAACGCGGGGGCGAAGAATCGGCCAGGTTGTGGCCCAGCTCGAGGGCAGGCCCATCGTCCCTCCCGGGCAGCGAACCGCCAGACCCCTGTGGACATGTCCCGCCTGTGGCCAGGCATTCGTCACCCGTAACATGAACCACTCCTGCGGCTCGCACACCCTGGAGGAGCCGTTCCAGGGGAAGCCGCCCGACATCCGGCGGCTCTTTGACCTGGTCCGACAGGCAGTTGAGGCCATGGGCCCGGTCACACTGGTCCCCTACCGGGACCGTGTCGCCTTTATGGTCAAGGTGCGTTTTGCCGGAGCCAAGCCCGCGAACACGTGGCTGGATGTGGAGTTCTGGCTCACGCACAGGATCGACTCTCCACGGTTCCGGAAGGTTGAAACACTAACGACCTACACGCACATCCACACTGTCCGCCTGACCGGACCCGCCGACGTTGACGACGAGCTGGCTAGCTGGCTGCGGGAAGCCTATGAGGTGGGCTGCCAGCATCACCTTCGGGAGCGCTAGCGCAACCCTTGTACGCCAACGGTCCAACACGTCGACCGGTTGACCAATTTAGGTCCGGCCCTTAGGGTGATGTCAGGCGCGGCCGATGCCGCCTTTCGACCCCGAGGAACTTACCAATGACGCTGAACCCGGACAGTCCCCTCCGCGAAGTACTGGCACACCGGGCAGCCCGGGCCATGGTGCAGAATTACCTTCCAGGCATCGTCAACTCGCCGATGCTGCCCCAGCTGAAAGACCTGCCGGTGGGCCAGGTCCTCGGAATGAACGCCGCCCTCAGCGGTAACGAAGCTGAGCTGGCGAAACTCTGGCAACTGCTGGGCGCCCTTCCGGAGGAGGACCATCGCCGGTTGCCGCAAACGCACCGCGCCGCGCCCGCCAACGATTATGAGCCCGAATCCGTGCCGCGGGGTTCCGCCGCTTTCAGCCACGCCGCCGACGTCGGATGCTGGGACATTCTCGAGGTCGCCATAGACGGTCCTGCACTGGGTAACCCGTTCACCGATGTTGAACTCACGGCCGTCTTTGTCCACGCCGATTCCGACGGACCGGCGGAGCAGCCGGTTGGTGGTTTCTACGACGGCGACGGTGCTTACAAGGTCCGGTTCATGCCTGACCGGCAAGGCCAATGGACCTTCGCCACCAGTTCGAATGCGCGTTCCCTGGACGGGCTCAAGGGGGCCTTCCATTGCTCCGCCCCGGTTCCGGCGAACCATGGTCCGGTGCGGGTTGCTGACCGTTTTCATTTTGCGCACGCCGATGGCACGCGTTACACCCCCATCGGCACAACAGCCTACGCCTGGACGCACCAGCCGCAGTCCGTCCAGGAGCGCACCCTGGAGGCCTTGGCGGAGTCCCCTTTCAACAAGATCCGGATGTGCGTCTTCCCGAAGTCCTATCTCTTCAACTCGAACGAACCGGACCTCTTTGCCTACGAGCGCTCCGGGGACGACTGGGATTTCTCCCGGTTCAACCCCGAATTCTTCCGGCAGCTCGAGCAGCGGATCAGTGAGCTGGCGGAGCTGGGCATCGAAGCGGACCTCATCCTGTTCCATGCCTATGACCGGTGGGGATTTTCGGACATGGGGGCCTCCGCGGATGACCTGTTCGTCTCCTACCTGGTACGCCGGCTGTCCGCCTACCGGAATGTGTGGTGGTCTGTTGCGAACGAGTACGACCTCCTGCGTGCCAAGTCGGTTGACGACTGGGAGCGCATCGCCGGGGTCATCACGGCCAACGATCCGTCCGGACACCTGCTGTCCATCCACAACTGTTTCGGCTTCTACGACTACAACAGGCCATGGATCACCCACGCGAGCGTGCAGCGGATCGACGTGTACCGCACTGCTGAAAACACCGACGCCTGGCGGGAAACCTGGGGCAAGCCGGTGGTGATCGACGAGTGCGCCTACGAGGGTGACATCGACCAGGGCTGGGGCAACATCACCGGTGAAGAAATGGTGCGGCGCTTCTGGGAGGGAGCCGTCCGTGGCGGCTACGTGGGGCACGGTGAGACCTACCTCAACGACGCCGAGGAGCTGTGGTGGTCCAAGGGCGGTAGCCTCGTGGGCGACAGTCCGGCGCGGATCGGGTTCCTGGCGGAGATCCTGCGGCAGGCTCCGGGCGGCGTGCTGGACCCGCTGCCTGGAGACTGGGACGCTCCGCGCGGAGGCGTGCCCGGCGTCCAGGAGCTGATCTACTTCGGGTTCAACCGGCCCAGCTACCGGACCATCTTCCTGCCGCCGGGCAAGGTATGCACCGTTGACGTCATCGACACCTGGAACATGACCATCGAGCGTCTTGACGGCCAGCGGAGCGGAATCTTCCGTGTTGAACTCCCTGCACGGCAGTACATGGCCATCCGCCTGGACATGGTCGATCGCTCCAAAGACTAATTGGCGGAAGGCTCCAGGGCCACAGTGCGGAAACCGCAGTTCCCACTCGAGGACTCCGGCGTGTTCGAGGTGCGTGCGGCGACCCGGTACCTGTTGCAGTAGGAGTCATGGCAGAGGTACGACCCGCCGCGCATGACCCTGCCCGCACCGATGGTTGGCCCCTGCGGGTTGTCCACCGGTGAGTTGCGGTAGTACTTCGGCAGGAACCAGTCGGCGCACCACTCCCAGACGTTCCCTGCGGTCTCATAGAGGCCGTATCCGTTGGGCGCGAATGACTTCACGGGAGCGGTACCGAGGAAACCGTCCTGCGCGGTGTTTGTGCCAGGGAAGGTGCCCTGCCAGATGTTGCAGCGGTGCCCGCCGTCGGGCGTGAGCTCATCACCCCACGCGTAGCGTCTTCCTACCAGGCCTCCCCTGGCCGCGAACTCCCATTCCGCTTCCGTTGGAAGCCGCCGTCCGGCCCACGAGCAATAGGCAAGTGCGTCGTGGTGGGAGACGTGGACCACCGGATGATCCGCCGCGTCCGTCCAATGGGAGTCCGCGCCGCCCGGGTGGGCCCAGTCCGCTCCCCGCACGTTGAGCCACCACGGTGCCCGCTCCGCGGTGCCGAGCACGTCCTTCGCGGGAGCGTCCAGGAGCAGGTGGAAGACGGCCGACGTGCCATACTGCTCCGCTTCAGTCCGGTACCCCGTCTCAGCCACGAACGCGCCGAACATCCGGTTGGTCACCGGCGTTGCGTCAATGCGAAACGGCGGCAGGCGGACTTCATGCACGGGAACTTCGCCGTCTGACGGATAGCCCTCGCCGAAGGCGTCGCCCATCTGGAAGGCGCCTCCGGCCAGCGGTATATCTTCATGGAAGGAACGGCCGACGGCGTTAATCACCTGCCGCTGTCCGTTTCCGGCTGTCCGGGAGGGCGCACAGCAGCTGTGCGGCTGGGGACGGTCTGATTGCTCCACGTTGTCTCCCGGGGATTTAGGCCTGGCCGGCGATGGACTGCAGGCGGCGCTCCGTCGCTTCGAGCCAGGCGATGAGGTTTGAGACCATGTAGTGGCCGCGCTCCACCTGCATCAGGTGCCATTGTCCGCGCCACTGGCGTTCGGCTGGTCCGGCGTCCGCACTGACGAGAACGTCGTCGAAGGTCCTGTCCATTCCTTCCTCCGCCTGCCTGCGGAACTCCAGTTCGATGCGGACCAGCTCCAGGGCCTTTTCCGGGCTCCTGCTTCCGGCGAACCGAAGCCTGACCTGGAAGTCGGGGTCCAAGGGACGGCGCGACGGCACATAGGGGGAATCGATCCACTCCTCGAGTTTCTTCCGTCCGGCCTCGGTGATTCGGTACAGCTTGGTATCCGGGCCGGACCGGCGCAGGTCCGGTACGGGAGCGGCCCATTCCCACTCCACCAGCCTGCCAAGCTGCCGGTAGATCTGCGAGGTCCCGGCGGAATACCCCACGAAGGACCCCCGCCCTTCGAACCACTTCCAGACCTCATACCCGGTGCGGTCCCCCGTGGACAGCAGCCCCAGCAGAATCACGTCCAGCCGGGCGAGGGATGCTTTGCCCGTCACCTGCTCTGCCATTTCCTGCCCAGTCATTCTTGCTCCGTCACTTCTTGCTCAAGGCTGCTTCACGGCGGCGGCGCATGGCCGCCCGGTCCTGCTCCGACACCGGAACCTGGGCGTGCCAGGACACCTGGGTGGCGCCGTTGGCCGGCTGCAGCCTTGCGGCGAGGTCGTCGGCCAGATGCCCCCGTCCGGTATTGCGGAGGTGCTCCATGTACACCTCCGGCTGGTTGTAGAGCGTGGGGCCTGCCTGGAGGGCACCTTGCATCGGGTCGGGCAGTGAGCCGGGAGTTCCCGCATAGAACCCCAGCCATTCGAACAGGTTTGAGCGCATCCGCACCGCCAGGTCCGGGTCGTCGGCAATGAGGTTGCTGGTCAGGTACGGGTCCTCGGTCACGTTGAACAGGGACTCCCATTCGGCGCGGAAGCAGCCCGGATGGTAGGTCCGGATGTACAGGTGGTCCCGTGTCCGGACGGCCCGCTGGTAGGTGTGCGCACCATGTCCCCACACCAGGTAGGGCCGGCTGTCGATGGACCGGCCCCTCACTGCGTCCGCGTAGGACCGGCCCTGCCATTTTTCAGGTCTGTCCACGCCGAGCAGGTCCAGGATGGTCGGCGCGTAGTCGATGTTGTAGAGCAATGCATCGCACCTGGTGGCCGCAACACCTTCCTGGTCGGTGATGCCCGGCCAGTGCACGATCATGGGCAGGCGGTGCACCGGTTCGGAGGCCAGTCCATGCTCGGCGTAGAGACCCATCTCCCCGAACGACTCGCCATGGTCGGACGAAACAACGATGGCCACTTCATCCGCCAGTCCCATGGCCTCAATGGACCGGCGGAGCCGTCCGAACTCGGAGTCCCAGAAGTGGATCGCACCGTCGTAGCCGTTGATGAGGTGTTCAAAATCTGCCCGGGTGCGTATCTCGTCGGGCATGTTGCGCGGAACGCCGGACTTGCGGGGCCCGCCCGAGTAGTGGAGGTCGAGGGCGCTGCGGGCGCCGTACACCTCGGCGTGCCCGTCAATCGCCGCCTGGTCAGGCCATTCGGGTGCCGGGCCGGCGGCGGCAGCCTTGGCGGTCCACGACCCGTCCTGGAGATAGTCGGTGTGCGGGTCCCAGTAGGTGACGTGCAGGTACCAGTTCTCCTCGTCGCGGTGGCGTTGGATCCAGTCCAGGGCGGCGTCGGTGATCATGTCCGCCGGCTCGTCGCCGATGTCCGGCGTGACCTGGACATTCTCGCGGAAGTTGCCCATGAAGTAGTAGGCGCGGTGCCTTTCCGCGAAGGACGAGACGGCGGCGCAGGTGTAACCGGCGCCGTTGAGGGCCTGTCCCAGCAGCGGCCGGCCAGGCTGCGGGCCGTGGCCGGCATCCAGGCGGAAGCGTGCATCGTCGCCGAAGTGGCCCACCACGCCGTTGGTGATGCCGTGCTGGCCACTGGTCAGCGCCGTTCGTGATGGCAGGCAGGGGGAATCGGAGCAGTAGTAGCGGTCGAACATGACGCTGTTCCGGGCCATGTCGTCAAGGTTCGGCGTAATGGACCGCTGATAGCCATAGGGGCCCGTGTGGTCCGGCCTGAGCGAATCCACGTCCACGTAGATGATCTTCATTGACCGCTTCCTGTCTGTGATGGGCTTTCTATAACACTAGTAGAACAGTTGCAGGCAAATCCAGACCTGAAAATGGATTATTAGTGAGATCTGCATATATGCGTAGTTGCATAACAAGCAGGCCCAACATCCCAGACGTTGCATCGCACGCGCTTTTTACTGGAAGGCTGCTCGATGGCTTCGAAACCAAAGCGGGTTTGGCTTTGAGAATGACTTTGTTGCTGGTCAGGCGCATCAGAGCACTTCTTCTACAAGAAGTCCTTGCCACGAATACTTAATTGAGTTTAGTATGTGATCCAGGGCACACGACTCTCGCGGCCCGACCTACCACAACGGAGTTTTAGGAAGAGACATGATGAGCACCAAAAGCCGCGTTCTCTCGACGGTGGTGACCGCCGTCGTCGCATCCCTGGCATTCACTGCCTGTAGTGGCAGCACACCCCAGGAGTCCAGCACGACGCAGGCGGGGCCGGAGACCGCACCCCTGCTCCGGATCGGGTCCTTGCAGGAACCGACCAGCTACGACCCCGCCCAGGCCAACGAAGGCCATCAGGCGCCGATCTACCAGGCCGTATACGACACCCTCATCAAGCGTGAACCCGACGGCACCCTCAGCCCGATGCTCGCCACCTCGTGGGAGCCCAGCGACGGAAACAAGGCTTACACCCTGAAGCTCCGCAGTGACGTCAAGTTCACGGACGGGACCGCCTTTGACTCAGCTGCGGTGAAGGCAAACCTGGAGCACTTCACCAAGGCCAACGGCCCCTTGGCCGGCACGGCCCGCAGCGTCCAGGCCGTTGAAACCCCCGACGCCACCACCGCCGTGATCCGCCTGTCCGAACCTGATCCCGGGCTCCCCTACTCCCTGGCCAATGCGGCAGGCCTCATGGCCAGCCCCAAGGCCGTCGGTACCGACGCCATCAAGACCAAGCCGGTGGGCTCGGGCCCCTACACCCTGGATTCCGCCAACACGGTGGCAGGCTCGAAAATTACCTATGTCCGCAACGCCGGCTACTGGGGCGACAAGCTCCCCTACGACAAGGTGGAGTTCCAGATCCTGACGGATGAGACTGCCCGCCTCAATGCGCTCAAGTCCGGCCAGGTAGACGCAGCCACACTGAGCCGTGCCGCGACCGCCGTCGAGGCTGAAGGCGCAGGACTGCTGCACAAGCCCTTTGAAGTGAACTGGGAAGGCATTTTCTTCTTCGACCGTGATGGAACGAAGCTTACGGAGCTCAAGGATGTCCGGGTCCGTGAGGCCTTGACGCTCGCCATTGACCGCGAAGCACTCCTGCAGGCTGTCCACCTGGGCAAGGGCACCCTCACCAGCCAGACCTTCCGGCCGGGAACCGACGGCTACGAGGAGGCCCTGGACGGCAAGTACACCTATGATCCGGACCGTGCACGCGAACTCCTCAAGGAAGCCGGCGCAGAAAACCTCACCTTCACCTTCCCCATCACCCAGGTGTTTGATCCGTCGATCTACGATTCCATCATCCAGAACTGGCAGGACATCGGAGTGACCGTGAACCGTCACCAATGGGGACCCGGCCAGGCCATTCCGTCCATGCAGCGCGGCGAATTCCCGATCTCCTACATGGCGCTGAGCCAGCGTGATGACTGGCGCCACATCATCTTCCAGCTCGCCCCCAACGCTCCGTGGAACCCCTTCAAGGTCACGACGCCGGAACTCAGCGCCCTGATCACCAAGGCCCAAACGGGTTCCGAGGCCGAGCAGAAGGATGCCGACAAGGCCGTCAACGAGTACATGGTCGACAACTACTGGTTCAGCCCGCTCTACCGGCTCGAGAGCCACTTCTACCACAACACCAGCGTTGAGGTAGAGCCACAGACGGAGCAGGCCGTGCCGTCCATCTACAACTACAGGCCCACCGGCAAGTAGCAGTCCGCGTGGGCCGGGGTTGGTGCCCTGGCCCACGCGACATCCCGGACATAGGAGTCCCTAGTGACTATTTTCTTGCTGCGGCGTTTACTCTCTGCCGTGGTCCTGCTCGTGGTTGTTTCCTTCCTGGCCCGGGTGCTTCTCTATCAAGGCATCGGAGATGTGGCCCGCAATGTTCTGGGCGAAAACGCGACCGAGGAGCAGGTCGCACTCAAGAACCAGGAACTCGGCCTGGACCAGCCCCTGATAGTCCAGTATTTCGACTGGCTTACCAACGCCATCTCCGGAGACCTGGGCGTCTCCTTCTTCAGCAGCCAGCCGGTGTGGGACACGTTGCTGATCCGGCTCCCGGTGACCCTGAGCCTGGTGGTTGTGGTGACCCTGCTGACGGGGGTCGTCGCGTTCGCGGTGGGCATTTACGCCGCGGTGCGGAAGGGCTGGGTGGACCGTACGCTGCAGATCCTGGCCACCCTGGGAGATGCACTGCCGCCCTATATCGTGGCCCTGTTCCTGGTGACCTTCTTTGCCATCCAGCAGAAGATCTTCCCTGCCACGGGCTTCATTCCCCTGGCCGAGTCGCCGGCCGGCTGGGCCCGGACCATCACCCTGCCGGTCATCGCCCTCGCCATCGGGGGCGTTGCCGGGGTGGCCCAGCAGGTCCGTTCTTCCACTCTTGGAGTGCTCCACCATGACTACATCCGGACGGTTCGCAGCCGCGGGCTTTCTGAGCGGAGGATCATCCTGACGTCCGTGCTGCGCAACGCCTCCACGAACGGCCTGACCAGCCTTGCCGTCCAGGTGGTGGGTATCCTCGGCGGGGCTGTCTTCATCGAAGTGTTGTTCGCCCTGCCCGGGCTGGGTTCACTGGCCGTCGAGGCAGCCTTCCGCACCGATCTGCCCCTGATTGTCGGGGTGGTTCTCGCCCTGATGCTCATCGTCGTCACCGTCAACCTGGCCGTCGATATCCTCGTCGCCTGGCTCAACCCGAAAGTCCGACTGTCATGACACTTGCGACAGAAGTACCCACCGACGTCGAACCCGTCGTCCCCCGCTCAGGCCTGGTCAGGCGGTTCCTGAGCAACCCCCTGGGGCTGCTCTCCACCCTCATACTCTTAGCAGTGATTGTGATCGCCGTCGTGGTGCCAATCCTTGGGCTGCCCGACCCCAATGGCGTGAATTTGCGTGAAGCGAACCGCGCGCCCGGCGCTGCGCACTTGCTGGGCACCGACGGCTCCGGCCGGGACATCTTCAGCCGCATCATGTGGGGCACACAGGTTCTCCTCGCCGGCTCCGGAATCTCCCTGGCCATTTCGATGGCCATCGGCGTGGCCACCGGCCTGATGGCCGGTTACTATGGCGGCTGGTTCGACAGCATAGCGTCCTGGTTCAATAACCTGACCATGTCACTTCCAGGCATCGTGGTGCTGCTGGCGGTGACCACCGTCGTGGGACCGAACGTCTACATCGCGATGGCCACCTTCGGCATCCTGCTGACGCCGGCCTTCTTTCGGGTGGTACGCGGGGCCGTGCAGGCCGTGCGCAATGAACTCTACGTCGACGCAGCCCGAGTCTCAGGCCTCAGCGATGCAAGGATCATCGCCCGCCACATCCTCACGGTGGTCCGGGCACCGGTCATCATCCAAGCCGCCCGCGTGGCCAGCATCGCCATCTCCGTCCAGGCAGGGCTGGAACTCCTCGGCATCACCGACAGCACCATCCCCTCCTGGGGCAACATGCTCAACGAAGGCTTCCGCAAAATCGCACTGAGCCCAGGGCTCATTCTCTGGCCCAGCCTTGCCATCGGCCTGGTCTCCATGGCACTCATCCTCGTGGGCAACGCGCTCCGCGATGCCCTGGAGGACCGCGGCCACGGCACCACACGTGCGGTCCGGCTCCCGGCCCGCACCGCCGTCGAACCTTCCGCCGCTCCGGCGCCGGCACACCCGGCGGAAGCGCTCTTGTCCGTGCAGAACCTCAAAGTCGCCTACGGCACCGGTTCCGGCCAAAAAGAAGTGGTCCACGGCGTGAGCCTCCACGTCGCGCCCGGCGAAGTCCTGGGCCTTGTGGGCGAATCCGGTTCCGGCAAAACCCAGACCGCCTTCGCTGTCCTGGGCCTGCTGCCCGAGGGCGGGCACGTCTCGGACGGCTCCATCCTCTTCGACGGCAGGGACCTCACCACGCTCGGAACCAAGGACCGGACCGCCCTGCGCGGCACCGACATCGCCTACATCCCGCAGGAACCGATGAGCAACCTGGACCCGGCCTTCCGGATCGGGCACCAGCTCACCGTCCCCATGCGGACCAGGCTCGGACTCTCCAAGGCCGACGCCAGGAGCCGGGCGCTGGCATTGCTGGCCAGGGTCGGGATCGCGGACCCGGAAAAGACCTTTAAGTCCTACCCGCACGAGGTCTCCGGCGGCATGGCCCAGCGCGTCCTCATCGCCGGCGCCGTCTCCTGCAACCCCCGCCTCCTCATCGCCGACGAGCCCACCACGGCCCTGGACGTCACCGTGCAGGCAGAAGTCCTTGACCTGCTGCGGGACCTGCAACGCGAAACGGGCATGGCCGTGGTCATGGTCACCCACAACTTCGGCGTGGTGGCCGACATCTGCGACCGCGTGGCAGTCATGCAGTCCGGACGCCTCGTGGAAGTGGACACCGTGGAGAAAATCCTCACCTCACCGTCCCAGGCCTACACCCGAAAACTCCTCGATTCCATGCTTGAGGACGGACCGGCCCGCCCGTATCCCTTCGACGACGACGATTCCGCCGCGTCGCCCCTGACATCCAAGGAGTAACCCATGACGAACAATAACCGGCTCCTGGAAGTCGACAAGCTCGCCGTGGAATACCCCGGCCGCGGCCGCAAACCGGCCTTCAAGGCGCTGGAGGACATCTCCTTCTCTATCCGGGAGGGCGAAACACTGGGTCTCGTGGGTGAATCCGGCTCCGGCAAGACCACCATCGGCCGGGCTATCCTCGGCCTGGTCAAACCCTCGGGCGGGCACATCCGGTTCGACGGGAAAGACATTTCCCACGCCGGCCGCCACGACCGGCGCAACCTGAGCCGGGACATCCAAGTGGTCTTCCAGGACCCGTATACCTCCCTGAACCCGTCCATGACCGTCGAGGACATCCTTTCCGAACCCCTCACCATCCAGGGCACGAACAAAAAGGATGCCCTCGAACGGGTCCGCGGGCTCCTGGACCGGGTCCGCCTCCCCGCCAACTCAGGTGGCCGGCTGCCCCGGGAGTTCTCCGGCGGCCAGCGGCAGCGCATCGCCATAGCCCGCGCCATCGCCGTCAAACCGCGCCTCATCGTCTGCGACGAACCCGTCTCAGCCCTGGACCTCACCACCCAGGCAACGGTGCTGGACCTGCTGGTCGAAATCCAGGAAGCCACCAAGGTCGCCTACCTCTTCGTCTCGCACGACCTCAGCGTCATTCGGCACATCAGCCACAACGTCATCGTGCTCTACAAAGGACACATCGTCGAACAGGGCCGCGCCGCGCAGGTCACCTCCCAGCCAGTCCATCCCTACACCCAAAGGCTCTTCATGTCCGCACCCGTCCCCAATCCCGCCCAGCAGCGCGAACGCCGCGAAGCCCGCCGCCAGCTCGTCGCTGCAACCGCAGGGCAAGCAGCATGAGCGTGGAAACGGCGCCGGAATTCCAGCGCGCCCCGGACGGCACGTTATTCAGGGACCTCAACGGCAACGGCATCATGGACCCCTATGAGAACCCTGGCCTGCCCGTCGCCGAAAGGGTGGAGGACCTCCTCGGCCGCCTCTCCCTCGAGGAGAAGGCCGGCCTGATGTTCCACACCATGGTCAGCGCCGCCGAGAGCGGGAAACTGGGCGACGAGACGCCCCGGGCCGGCCGGGCCACCCTCCAGGAGGTTGTGGCCGGCAAGTACGTCAACCACCTGAATTTCCACTTCGTGCCGGAGCCGCGGCTCGCGTCGCGCTGGGTGAATGAACTGCAGCGGCTGGCGATGAACTCAAGCCCGCACGGCATCCCAGTGACTCTTTCCACCGATCCCCGCCACTCGTTCATCGAAAACTGGGGAGCTTCCTTTACCGCAGAGTACTTCTCCGCCTGGCCCGAACCCCTGGGCCTCGCCGCCGTCCGGGACGAGCAGCTCGTCCGTGAGTTTGCCGCGATCGCCAGGGCCGAATACACCGCCATCGGCATCCGCGCCGCCCTCCACCCCACCATCGACCTGGCCACCGAACCTCGCTGGGCACGGCAGTACAGCACCTTCGGCCAGGACAATGAGCTAGTGGCCCGCCTGGCCCTGGCCTACCTGGACGGTTTCGAAGACCGGCATCTGGGCGACGGCAGCGTCGCCTGCATGGCAAAGCACTTCCCCGGCGGCGGCCCCCAGCGCGACGGTGAAGATCCGCACTTCCCCTACGGCCGCGAGCAGGTCTACCCCGGCGGCATGTTCGACCACCACCTCGAACCGTTCAAGCGCGTCATCGCCCACGGCGTCACGGCCATCATGCCGTACTACGGCATGCCCATCGGCCTGGAGCTGGACGGTGAACCGGTCGAGGAAGTCGGGTTCGGCTTCAACCGCCAGATCATCACCGGGCTCCTGCGCGAAAAACTGGGGTACGACGGCGTCGTGTGCACCGACTGGAGCCTCGTCACCGAATCCCGCCTGCACGGTCGCCAGCTGCCGCCGCGCGCATGGGGCGTTGAGCACCTCTCGGAAAAGGAGCGCGTGCTGAAGGTCATCGAAGCCGGCTGTGACCAGTTCGGCGGCGAGGAATGCCCTGAGCTGGTTGTCGAGCTGGTCCGGGAAGGACAGCTCACGGAGGAGCGCATCGACGTTTCCGCCCGCCGGCTGCTGAAGGTTAAATTCGAACTGGGACTCTTCGACAACCCCTATGTTGACGAGGAGCAGGCGGAAGAACGGACCGGCCTGCCCGAATACGTAGCGGCCGGCCAGCGGGCGCAGGCCCGCTCCGTCACCGTACTGAAGAACGCGGTGAGCAACGGCTCGGCCCTGCTGCCACTGGCGCCGGGGCTTCGCGTCTACTCTGGGGAGATGAGCGCAGACGCACTGGCTGAAGCCGGCTTCACCGTGGCTGCCGACCCCGCAGACGCCGACGTCGCGATCGCCCGGGTGGCAGCGCCCTTCGAGCTCCGCGACCACTACATGCTGGAATCCAGTTTCCACGCGGGCAGCCTCGAATTCGACAGCGGGACCATCAACAGGATTGAGCAACTGGCCGCTGTGGTTCCGGTGATCCTGGTTCCGCATCTGGACCGCCCCGCAGTCCTGACCCCGCTTGAACCGCACTGCGCCGCCATCGCCGCCGTCTACGGCGCGTCGGACACCGCAGTCCTCCAGGCGCTTACGGGAGCTGTGCCACCCGAAGGCCGGCTGCCGTTCCAACTCCCCCGCTCAGAGGCGGCCGTGGTAGCGTCCCGTCCGGACGTCCCCGGGGACACAAAAGACGCGCTCTACGAGTGCGGGTTCGGATTGGAGTTGTAAATGGCCGCAAGTACAGAGCTACCCGCCCGGAAGCGCGGATCCTACGCCAAAGGACGTGCCGCACGGGAGCTCATCCTGCAAACCGCCCTGGACGTGATCGGGCGCAAAGGTTACACGGCGACCTCGCTGCGCGATATCGCCGACGAGGCGGGTATGACACAGGCCGGGCTGCTGCACCACTTCGACACCAAGGAAAACCTGCTGGCAGAGGTGCTCCGCAAACGTGACGAGGTTGACAGGCAGCACTTCAGCCCCGCGGATGTCACCGAACTGCCCCTGATCATCCAGCTGGCCCATCACAACATGGAGGTTCCGGGCCTCGTCCAGCTGTATGTCAGCCTGCAAGCAGCCGCGGTAAACCCCGAGCATCCGTGCCATGACTATTTCCGCGAACGCGACCTTGTGGTCCATGGCCGGATCGCCCGTGACATCGAGAAGCGCCAAAAAGCCGGCACCTTCGCCCCGGACGCAGACCCGAACGCGATTTCACGGATGCTCCTAGCGCTTTCCGACGGACTGCAGGCGGAGTGGGCCATTAACCCTGACATCGACCTGGCAGGCACCCTGGATGCGTTCTGGAACAGCTATGCCCGCACCGTCAATACTGTTCCCCCCGCCGCGGAAGCTTAACGGTCCTGGTGGAGCAAGCAGACAGGGAACGGCCGTTGAAACCGCCGAACATCGTCTGGATCTCAACGCACGACATCAATCCTGACCTCGGGTGCTACAAGGGCATCTGGCCCGGAGCGGAGTACGCAACCACGCCAAACCTGGACCGGCTTGCCGCCGAGGGTGCCAGGTATGACAACGCCTTCGCGTCGGCTCCGGTGTGTGCCCCGGCCCGGTCGGCCATTATCACCGGTTGCTTTCCGACGTCGATCGGCACCATGCACATGCGGAGCAAGGCGGTCCCGCCCCCTGAAGTCCGTCTGTTGCCAGAGTACTTCAGGGAAGCCGGGTACTACTGCACCAACAACGAGTTCACGGACTTCCAGGTGGCCACACCGCCCACGACGTTCGATGACTGCAGCAGCAATGCCCACTGGCGCAACCGCCCCGACCCGGAAACGCCGTTCTTTGCCGCATTCCATGGCATGGCAACCCACGAGTCACGGATCTACTACGCGGACGAAGCCTTCGCCGCGACCACCCGGAACGTCCCTCCAGAAGCGCGGCACGATCCGGCTAAGGCGCCGCTGCCGCCGTACCACCCGGATACCCCCGTTTTCCGCCACGCCTGGGCACGGTACAGCGACCTCATCACCGAGATGGACCATTGGGTGGGCGGCCTCCTGGCGCAGCTTGAGGAGGACGGGCTGGCCGAATCCACCATGGTGGTGTTCTGGAGCGACCACGGGCCCGGAATGCCCAGGGCCAAGCGCTGGCCGAACGAGGCAGGCCTTCGCGAACCGCTGATCGTCCGCTGGCCCGGCACGATCCGGCCCGGAACAGTCCGTACTGAACTCGCGCACACCATGGACCTCGCCCCCACCATGCTGGCGGCCAGCGGACTCCCTGTGTCCGCACACATGCACGGCAAAGCGCTCTTTGACCGCAACGGCCGGTTCGACGACGGGCCGAACCAGTTTGTCTATGCGGGCCGTGACCGGATGGATGAGGCGGAGGACACGTCGCGGACTGTGCGGGACGCCCGCTACCGCTACATCCGGCATTACCACCCGGACCGTTCCGGGATGGAGCACCTGCAGTATGCGGACGGGCTCGCAACGTGGGCTGAATTCCGGGACCTTGCCTCCCGAGAAGCCGGACAGCTGGGCCGCGGCCTGAAGCCGGACCTGCTCACGGACCTCCAGCGTTCGGTCGTGGCGGCTGGACGACCGGCTGAGGAACTCTACGACGTCATGGCCGATCCGTACGAGACGGTCAACCTGGCCGACAACCCGGATCACGCGACCGACCTGCAGCGTTTGCGCTCGGCGCTCGCTGACTGGCAGGAGCGCCACGGCGACCTGGGGATGCTTCCCGAGAGGGTACTGATCGAACAATGGCGGCCAGGAGGAAAGCCTCGGCCCACGGAGGCCCCGGACGTTTGGCTGACCGCAGGGGGCCTGATGGCCCGCTGCTCCACGGCAGGGGCGTCCGTGGGCTGGACATTCGACCCGCCCGGCACCGATATGCCGCCAGCCGGCCCGCTGGATGAGGTCATCGGGGCTCCGCCGAATGACGGCCGCCGCTGGAACCTTTTCACGGCTCCTGTCCAGGCAGAGGAAGGAACCGGTGTGTGGGTCCGTGCCTGGCGGCTTGGGTTTGAGCCAAGCCCCGAGGTG
Organism: Arthrobacter sp.; assembly: GCA_036566705.1. Lineage (GTDB taxonomy): Bacteria > Actinomycetota > Actinomycetes > Actinomycetales > Micrococcaceae > Arthrobacter. The sequence goes on from DATCVX010000065.1 coordinate 22,599, forward strand.
CCAGCCACCTTCAGCCGGGCAACCGTACCCGGCGCCGCAGGGTGACTTCGACCATATGCACCAGCAGAAGCAAGTCCTACTGACGACTGTTCTGGCCGAGGGCGGGGCGGTGGAGGACGAGTTTGGTGGTGTGCTCGGCATACGCCGTGGGCGCGTCATCGAAGTCCGCCAGGTGGCTGGTTACCTTCTCCGCCGGGAAGTTGTTGGTGTGCACCCAGTCCAGGAGTTCCGGCAGGACGGCTCGGGGGTGGGAGACGCCCAGGTGCAGGGTGACGTCGTTGGCGTACATGTGCATCAGGGGGATTCCGGTGTTTGTGCCGACGTAGTAGCCAATTGCCGTGCAGATGCCGCCGGGCGCGGTGGCGCGGATGGCATCGCGGATTCCGGCGCCGGTGCTTGAGGCCTCGACGACGATGTCGTACCCGGCCCCGGGCGTGGCCGACTTACCGGTCCGCTGGTGGGCGTCGGCTCCGAGGGAATGGGCAACGTCGAGGCGCTGGTGGCTGGTGTCGACGTAATCGACCCTTGAGGCGCCGTGCGCAACGGCCAGACCCGCCGCGTACAGGCCGATGGATTTGCCGCCGCCGCCGAGGACGAGGACTGTCGCGCCAGGCCGGGCCGTCAGGTGCGGCACCACGGTGCGCCACCCGTCGGAAAGGTTGTCGCTGGCGGCTGCTACCCGCAGCGGATCGAGCCCAACGGGAAGCGGGACCAGCATGTGGTCGGCAAACGGGACCCGGAAAAGGTCCGAGACCATCCCCCCGTAGTGGCCGCTTGCAGGTCCGAAACCGAACGCTGCGAGGGTGCGGCCGTCGCGGGCCGTGGTGCATTTGGAAGTCAAACCCCGACGGCACGTCTCGCACCGCCCGCAAGAGACAGACCAAGGCACCACTACCTGGTCGCCGACCCTGAGGTTCTTTACGTACGGTCCCGTTTCCACTACCTCCGCGATCGCCTCGTGGCCGATCGCGAACGGTCCCTGGAACGGCACCGGCCCACAGATGCTGCCGAAGGCGGCGTCGATTACCCCGGTCTTCAGGCCGGCCTGCATGGCCCGCGAGACGCGATGGTGGATCGGCAACGTGTCTCCGTCGCAGCGGCCCACAACGATCGGGCGCACGATTGCATCATCACCGGTGATCAGCTTCGGGTCGATTCGTTCTATCCACTCCAGCTTGCCGGTGCTGATGAAATTCAGTTCACGCATAAGAGGTCCGTTCGTTGGGGGAGCCTTGTTGTGATGCTCGTACCCCGGCAGCGCCATCAGCCGGGGACGCCCACCACGATACGGGCAGCGGCGGCGTCGGAGAAGGCTGCTAGGGCAAACATCGCTGCGTTCAAACTCTGCTGGTCGGAGGTTATCCACATAGGCCCTCTGGTTCGCCGTTTTTGTCTGACCCTCGCGGGATGATTTGGGTATGGAAAACAGGTCAGCGGACGAGGCGTTGGAGGCCTTTATGGCCTCCGCTGCAGAGTTGGCTGACTGTGTACGCCGCGGGGCAGGCAGTCCCGGCTCTGGGGTTCAGGGCTCTGGGCTTCAGGGCTCTGGGGGTCCGGATCCACTCCGGGGGCAGGCAGATGCGTGCCTGGACGGACTCGCCGTATCGGCACGGGTCGATGCCATGCTGGCCGCCTTGACGGTGCGCCTCGCCGCCGGATTCGCCGATAAGTCAATGGCCTTGGCCGCCCCGGCCAGGACTCCGGGCGAGCACACTGCCCAGGAGATGGGCGTCGTCTCGGAGGTCGCCTGTGTGCTGACGGTCAGCGAACGCTCGGCGTCAGCGTTACTGGCCCAGTCCCGCGAACTCACCACCACCCTGCCGGTAACGTATGAGGCGTTGCAGGAGGGGTCGATTTCGTGGCAGCACGCCCGGGTCATGGTCGACGAAACGGCCAACCTCGATCCCGGCGTGGCCGCAGCGTTGGAAGCCCATTTCCTGGACCCTGACGCGCCCAACCCCGCCACGTGCCCGGCCGGGGAGATGGTCCCGTCCAGGTTCCGGCACAAGGCCAGGACCTGGCGCGAACGCCACCACCCGGTCAGCATCGAAAAACGCCATGCCAAGAGTGTCCTGGACCGTCGGCTGGAGTACGCCCCGGACCGGGACGGCATGGCCTGGCTCTCGGCCTACCTCCCCGCCGACCAGGCAGCCGGGATCTGGAACCGCATGACCGCCGCCGCCCGTGCCCTCCAAGGCCCCACCGAGACCCGCACGATCACCCAAATGCGCGCCGACGTCGCCGCGAAACTGCTACTCAGCGCCGGCTTCGCCACCAGCAGTCCGATGAACGGCAGCGCAGACCAAACCAGCGGCAGTAGCGCCAGCGCTGGCACCGCCAGCATCAGCATCAGCATCAGCCATGATGGCGTGGCGGGCCGCCTTGCGGTCCCGGACGGGGTCGATGCCGGCCGCGTGCCCTTTCCGGCGGCGCAGGTCCTGGTGACGGTGCCGGTGTTCGCTCTGATGGGCCTCACGGACGAACCTGCCACCCTCGACGGCTACGGACCCATCCCCGCATCGATGGCCCGGAAGCTGGTGGAGGACGGGGCATCCTCGTTCCACCGGGTCCTCACCGACCCCAGAGACGGGGCACCGCTGGAAATCGGACGGACCAGCTACCGCATCCCGGCCGCGATGCGCCAATGGCTCCGGCTCCGGGACGGTAAATGTTCGTTCCCCGGTTGCAGCAACCAGTCCCTGGACAACGAAGCGGACCATATCCTGGCCTGGGCCGACGGCGGCACCACCGGCATCACCAATCTCGGCCAGCCCTGCCCGAAACACCACCGGCTCAAACACTCGACGGCGTGGACCCCCACCGAGGCCGGCAAAGACCAACCACCCGGCTGGACCTCACCCACCGGCCGCCACTACCGAAGCGAACACCAGGACTGGGAACCACCCCAATGGCCGGCACAAATCCTGGACGAGCTAAGGCACCGCGAACGCGGCCCGGCCTCGCCCGAAGAGTTCCTGCCCGGCCAACGGCCGCCCGAAGGACTGCTGTCAGAAGATCTGCTGCCTGACGAACTGGTGCCCGACGATCCCTTGGCGGAGTGGGTCCGGCTGCAGCGGCCCGTCGACGAACCGGATCCTGATCCCAGCGAATGCCCACCCTGCGATGACTCATCCGTGCCTGAAGACCCGTTCCCGGACCGGGCGTGGTCACTAACTACCGACGGAGCGATCAGCTAACGCTGGTCAAACGCCGCGAGCAGCCTCTTAACTGAGCTGCCCAGGTTCCACTCGACGGCGAGACGCTCCAGTTCGGCGCGCGCAGCGCCGTCTACGGGGTGCAGCCGCGCGCCAGCCTCCTCAAGGCTGGGCAGCCTCAGATCGCGCACAATCTTCACCACGGTAGGTGCGACCGTGAGGTAATCGGCGGCCGCGGCGAGCCTTGCCTGAACGGATGCGGACACCCCGCCTCCCCCGTCAGCTGCCGCCGTGAGGAGGCTCTCCAGGGTGCCATACTCACCCAGCAGTGACGCGGCGGTCTTCTCACCGATTCCGGCGACGCCCGGGAGCCCGTCCGATGCGTCGCCCCGGAGCGTCGCGTAGTCGGCGTACTGTTCCGGCAGCACGCGGTATTTTCCAACGACGACGGCGTCCGTCACGACTTCGAGGTTCCTCATCCCCCGCGCTGTGTAGATCACCTGCACCTGGCGGGCGTCGTCCACCACCTGGAAAAGATCCCGGTCCCCGGTCACCACGTCGACGGGAAGCTGAGCGTGGCTGGCGTAGGTGCCTACGACGTCGTCCGCCTCGTGTTCAGCAGCGCCGACGACGGCGATACCGGCCAGGTCGAGGACGTGCCGGATCAGCGGAATCTGGGCTTCGAGGGCATCCGGGACAACCTCGACGTCGGCGGCATCCGCCACCACCTCAGCGACCCGGTGTGACTTGTAGGTGGGGATGAGATCCACGCGCCACTGCGGACGCCAGTCGTCGTCCCAGCAGGCAATCAGGTGAGTCGCGCCGTAGTCGGTGGTGAGCCTGGCAATCATGTCCAGCAGGCCGCGGACTGCGTTCACCGGCGTGCCGTCGGGCCGGCGGATGGTGTCCGGCAGGCCGTAGAAGGCGCGAAAGTACAGGGACGCGGTATCGAGCAGCATCAGGCGATCTGGCATACCTGATCCTGACACGAATACGGCTGGCCGCGTCAGACCGCTCCGGCCCACCGGGGCCCGACGGCGGGCTGACGGCGTGGCCTGGCTCGGGCGTGAAGGTCGGCGGCCGGAATGCGCCGGACTTCATGGCCCTGGGTTACCAGGACGTCGCTAGTATCCTGCGGCGGAGCCTTCCTGACCGGAGGGCAGAGGTCCGTAATGTGTCCCATGCCGGCGTATTCCCGTACGTCAGCGATGCCGGCAACCGCTGCAGCCTTGGTATCAAAGGCCTTGGAAATCGCCATCACCGTGCCATCCGGCGCTGTGAGACGGAACCTGAAAGAGGATTCCACGTCCACGAAGAGTTCAAACATTCCAGCCATGGGTCTCCTCAAAAGTCTCGATCCCTGCGGCGGCTTTGCCGCTGGGCCAAAGGGACGCGACGCTGCGTCCCTTCCCACTGTTTGGTTGTGCAATGTCATGAATGCAAGGCCATACATCGGTTCATCAAGTTCCTCATGAGTCTCGCTCAGCTTCGTGCGGGCACGCAAGACCTGGCAATTAAGCTTCAAGCGTTCCGAGGCGCCTTGCGGATGTATCTTCCGCAGGGTAGGCCGCAGAGAAGGGCTGGGGATATGCCGCAACTCAGCGTCAACGGAGTCGAGCTCCACTACGAGGAGTTCGGCGGCGTGGATTACCATCCTGGGAGTGCACCGGACACCCGGTTCGGCTGCTCTGGGAGGATGCAGCCAGGAACTTGGGCTGCTCCGGCGGTGCATCGTCGACGACCGCCGGGGCTGCCATCGCAGCGCCCCGCAGGCGCAACTCCCAAACCCAGGCGCTCGTTGGCTCCGACTTCTACTGGATCAGGTACCGCTGCATCATGTCGTTATCCTCATGTTCGAGAATATGGCAGTGCCAGACATACTCTCCCTTGAACGACGAACCGATGGCCAGTGGATCTCCCCCGGCCGCGCCCGCTCCGAAAGGAACGCGGATTCGTGTCACTTCACCCGGCATGGACACTACGGTGTCCTTCCAGCCCCGCTCGTTGGCGGGGGGAGGCATCGGACGTCCCCTCAGGAATGGCGCGACTGGCGCTGAGTTGCCGCGGCCTGGCGTCACCAAGCCGGTGGCCGGATCCACAAAGCCCGTAGTCGCGAGGTAACCGTCAACGTCGAAGCGTTGGCGGTTCAGCACCTGGAACTGGGTGAAGTGGAGATGGATGGGATGAGCATCCACTGTCGTGTTGATGAGCTCCCACTGTTCGAGGGTGTCCCCCTGTACCACCGTAACGTCGGAGCTGTGGAAGGTCCGGTTGTTGAGCAACGCCATGACGGGGATTCCCGCGGCGTCAAGGACTTCAACAAGCGTCATGCTGCGCATGGCTGCGGTGGGAAGGCCGGCGAGCCCCGTGATCGGCTGCGCCCGCAGCTGCGCCGGCAAAGGTGCCGTGTAGCCGACTTCGCTTTGCACGCTGAATTGCATAATCTCGCGCAAAGGAACGCCGCCACGCCGGACCGCAACCGGCCCGTCAGGGAACGGTGTGCGTGCGCCGTTCATCAAGACCACCTTGGTCCCGGCAGGAAGGCCCGCGAAGTCCACCACGATATCAGCGCGCTCGCCGGGGCCCAGGACCAGCTTGTTTAGCCTGGCCGGAGCGTTGAGAAGTCCTCCATCCGAGCCGATCTGGCTGAACGCGAGTGCATTTCCGCCGGCCACGAACTTTAAGTCGTAGAACCTGGCATTTGATCCGTTGAAGACACGGAACCGGTATTTCCCATGGGCAACGTCCAGATTCGGCCAGCATTTCCCGTTGACGGTTGCCATGTCGCCAAAGAATTCCGGTGCCCAAGGCCGGGGTGTGCCGTCGCTGAGCGTAAGTTCGGGGTTTGGCGGGTAGGCGAAGGACCCATCGGGGTTGAACATACGGTCCTGGATGACCAGCGGCACCTCGTACGGCGGTGGCGGGAGGTGCGTTCCGTCTCCGGTGTCTATTCCGGTCCCGGACGGGCCCGGCGTGTCCCGGAGGAGATAGCCGCCGGCCAATCCGGCGTAGACGTTCAGTCGGGTGATGCCGAGCGCGTGGTCGTGGTACCAAAGTCCGGCCGCATCCTGGTTGTTGTCGTAATTGTAGGTATACGAGGCTCCGGGCAGGAACACTTGTTCCGGACCGCCGTCGGAGCCCGGCCTGGTGTTGCCGCCGTGCAGGTGGGTCGACGTCCGCGGAAAGTCCGCGTCGTTCATGCCGGGTGGAACCAGTTGGGCGTCAATGGCGAATGCCAGCGGGTGCCGCCCAAGCTCGTTGTGCACCGTAAGCACAAAAGGCGTATTCCTTTCGGCAACGATGATGGGCCCAAGGTAGGTCTGCGATCCACTGGAGTCCTGGTAGGCGAAAGTGTCTGTCAGGCCCATGTGGGAATGGAAGCTGTGACGTGCATTGCGCATCCACAACTCCGCATTGCCGCCGGCCCTCATATCGATGACTCCGAGGTCGGCCAACGTAGGAAGCTGCTCGGAGAACATCGGCGGGGAACCCGGCCGTGGGGCGGTTGTCCGGGCTGCGACGGCGGCATGCGGATGTACCAGGATGCCTGCCCCGGCTACGGCCCCGGCCTGCAACAGTTGTCGTCTTGTGAAATTCATCGAAGGTCCGTTAGTCGAAGGGCTGGATGTTCCCCTTCCTCCAACGCTAAGAGCGCCACGCCCTCCTTCATAGGGTCATTGGGCCTTCGGCCACAGGGTCATTGGGCCTACGGCTTAAGGCACAGTCGGATGGCTCGTGTGCCGGTACGGCCAAAGCGGTCGAGTCCGGCAACGATGGCACGAATGGCCTCCGGATCGGGTGCTGGACCGGTCCGTTGTGAGCCGCTCTGGCACACGGCGTAGAACAGGACGAGAATGGCCTCGTGGTCCTAACTCGCCGTAGTGGGGACGGCGAAACGATGAACCCTGCCGCCCGAAAAATCCAGCGCATCTATCTCACCTTGACGCTGGGCAATACCCTTGCGGCCTCCTTCATCTGGGGGGTCAACACCCTGTTCCTGCTGGACGCCGGCCTCAGCAACTTCGAGGCCTTCGCCGCCAACGCCTTCTTCACAGTCGGTATGGTGCTGTTCGAGGTACCCACCGGCGTGGTGGCCGACGGATGGGGCCGCCGCGCATCGTTCCTGCTCGGGACCGTGACCCTCGCCGTTTCAACCTACTTTTACTACGTCCTCTGGCAGGTTTCCGCCCCGTTCTGGGCCTGGGCAGTTGTGTCGGTCCTGCTCGGCCTGGGCTTTACTTTCTTCTCCGGAGCGGTTGAGGCCTGGCTGGTGGATGCCTTGCGGTTCTCAGGCTACGACGGCGGCCTGGAGGCAGTCTTCGGGCGCGGGCTGATGGTGGCGGGGGCGGCCATGTTCATCGGCTCGACGGCCGGCGGGGTGATCGCCCAGGCCACCAACCTGGGCGTGCCGTTCCTGCTGCGTGTGGGCGTGCTGCTTGCGATGTTCGGCGTGGCTTTTGGACTCATGCACGATGTCGGGTTTACCCCGGAACGCTCCACGCATCCTCTCCGGGCGACGCGGGCAGTTCTTACCGCGTCGATCGAAGGCGGTCTGAAAAATCCCCCCGTGCGATACGTGATGCTGGCCGCGCCGTTCAGTGCCGGCGTCGGAATCTACGTCTTTTACGCCCTGCAGCCTTACCTGCTGGAGCTTTTCGGCGACCCTCATGCGTACTCCGTGGCGGGGCTTGCAGCGGCAATCGTCGCCGTTGCGCAGGTGATTGGCGGCTGGCTCGCCCCCTATGCCCGCGGCCTGTTCCGCAAGCGCACATCGTTGCTGATCGTCAGTGGCATCGTGGGCGCTTTGATTCTCTTCGCGCTCGGGTTTACCAACGTGTTCTGGCTGGCCCTGGTGCTGCTGACTGTGTGGGCGCTGATCGGCTCCGCGGCAGCACCGGTGCGGCAGGCCTACATCAACGACATGATCCCGTCGAAGCAGCGGGCGACAGTCCTCAGCTTCGATTCACTCATGGGATCAAGCGGCGGCGTGGTGGTGCAGCCGCTGCTCGGCCGTGGAGCTGATCTGTACGGCTACCCCGCCTCCCTGGCCATCGGCGGCGTCATCGAGATGCTGGCCATTCCGTTGCTGCTGGCCAGCCGGAGGCAGGCAGCAGTGGCCGATGAAGCCAACGCCTCGCCCAAGCCTTCGACCGGGCTCACCAGCCCCTAGCCGCCGCAGTACTTGTCGAAACGTTCCCGTCCCATCCGGCCCAGCCTCTCGACCGTGTGCCAGCTGACCACTGCCAGGAGCAGCGTCAGCAGGATCGCGGACACGGCCACGAGCGGCGGCAGGTCGGCAGTCGATCCGTGGTTGAGCCAAAGAATGACCGGATAATTCCAGAGGTATGCCGCGTAGGAGACCGTTCCCAGCAGCTGCACTGGCCGCGTCCACTGCGGCATCCTGCCTGACCGGGAGGCGGCCAGGATCACCAGGACAGCGGCCGCAGCCATGGCCAGCGGTCCGCCAAGGAAGAAGAATGCGGGAGTCTCGTTGGCTTTGGGAAAGAACATCAGCGCGGCCAGGGCAGCGGCTGCACCAAGCAGGGCCGCGCGCCTGGTCCTGGGGCCGGAGAACCAGCTGAACATCCGGACCCGGTACAGGCGCAGGGCCGAACCAATGATCAGCGCCAGGCCCCACGTGGTCGGCAGTGCATAAACCAGCGAATGGAGGTGCGGGGCAAGAATCAGCATCGCGAGGACGCTCGCCGTCATCAGCGACACAACGACGGCGGCAGACCAGCCAACCAGCCGTCCTTGCCGGTTCTTTCGCAGGGCGAGCACCAGCAGCGCTGGCCAGATCAGGTAGAACTGCTCTTCCACCGCCAGCGTCCAAAGCGGCCCGATGGCCATGCTGACATCGAACGGCAGCGGCAGGTCTTTCAGGTAGCCGAAACCGGCAAGCAGCGTAAAGCCGATGATTCCCTTGGACCGGTCCCCGAGGACGTCAGCGGCCAGTTCCACGATGGCATAGACGCCCAGGAAGGCGATGAGGGCCGGCAGCAGGCGGAAGGCCCGATGAGCGTAAAAGCGGCCGTAGCGGACCTTGCGGTGCCGCTCGATGTCCCTCATCAGCACGCCCGTGATCAAGTAGCCGCTCAGCACAAAGAACACTATGACACCGACGATGCCGGCGCCTTGGAATACTCCGGGCCAGGAATGCCCCAGGAGAACGGCGCCAACGGCGGCCCCGCGGAGGACATCCAGGCCGTCCAGCCTTTGGCGCACGGTAGTCTGCCGGGCGGCCGTCTCCACGGTTCCACCAATGAGCAACGTCACATAACCTCCGGGGCTTTCGTCTTGCCGGATCCACGCTTCGGCTGAACCAAGGCAGGAACCGGCTCTTGCTTGTTGACTGAATGAACGGGGCGCCAGGCCCGCAGCCTTCCAGTCTTCCGGACTTTTCTGGACGAAACCTGACTGCCGGACCGCCAGGGACTCATGTGAGGTGTCATTATCAGAAGCTGAATGCACAAAATGTCAGAAGTCCTCTGCGCACCCGGCTCCTGGCCTCCTTAGTAGCTGCCACCAGTCCCGGTCTCCTGTGCCACGGCTGACATCGCAGCATCTCCCCTGGCGTCGTCCCCGCCGCAAGAACTGATGCTCAGCGTTTGGCTGGCCGGGTGGGAGTCGCTTGTCCCATGGGGAAGGAACCGGAACAGCCGGCGAAGGCATGAGGCCCAGCCTAGCGTGGCTATATTGGCCGAGGCCCGATCGCGAACAGATCCCGCCCGCGGAGTTCAGATGGCATCCTCTCGGGCTGCATACCTATCCACGAGTTTTCCAAGTGTTCTTAGTTCGTGGGAGACCCATCCATTGGCTCTATGCTGCTGGATTGGATGGAACATCCAGCCCGTGCTGGCGGAGGCGGGCAAGTACTTCATGGGCTGCCTGGTCTAATGCTTCGCCATCCAGCTGGTAGCGAAGTGCATCCACCACCGTCGCGTGCAGGTCCTCGTAATCTCCTTTTGCTGTTTGCGTGCTATGAGCCTTGCGGAACTTCACGCTGCGCCGTGATCCACTCTCCAACCAGTGGCTCCTGGAGGCCATCACCGAGGGCTACTAGGCACCGAAATGTCACCGCCGGTCCGTCCGTCCTTTCACGAAGGGTGCTTTTCCCAAGGCTGTCCGTTCGAGTTGGTCGACCAGCTGCACATCCACTTGGGCGTCTATTACGCCTGCTTCCTTGAGCGCGCCTGATACTGAGTCGCGGACTCCTTCGGTGGATGCTCCGGGGGCGAGGCCGGCGAGGAGAACGCGGAGCCTGGAGGGCTCCTGGATGACCTGCCACCCGTTGCTTCCGGCTTCATCGAGGACGTGGTGGAACACGATCGGATGGACAGCGACGGTTCCTTCCCTTCCGGGCAGGTGCAGGACGTCTTCGATCCGGCCTTCGATGTCGTGGAGCAGGGTGAAAGACCGTCCGCAGGGGCAGCCCCGTCCGCCGAGCTTAATGGCGTCGGACATTTCGTAGCGGATCAGGGGAAGGGTCCGGGAAAACAGGACTGTGACGAGGAGCTTTGCCCCGGTGGTTCCGGCGGGTACGGGTTTTCCGGCCTGGTCTACGG
>DATCVX010000066.1:0-2865 GCA_036566705.1 Arthrobacter sp.
AGGGGCCGCCGGGATGCCGCCGATGCGGACTTCCGCGGACAGGTTCAGCGCCAGCACAGCCAGCGCGGCTAGCGCAGCCCAGGCGAGGCGGCCCACAGCCCAAGGCGGGATGGAGGATTCCTGGGGTTGCCGGTCCACGCCGCGGAGCACCGGAACGATCATCACCAGGGCGGGCACAACCAGGCCCACCACGCCCAGGAACACCCAGTGCCAGCTCAGGACCTGCGCCACGAGGCCCGCTGCGAACGGGCCCACCAGGGACGGGATTACCCAGGCAGCGGCGAACGCGGCGAAGATCTTCGGGTGCAGGATCGCAGCGTAAACCCGGGCCACCACCACGTAGAGGGCCACGGTCATCGCGCCGCCGCCGAGCCCCTGGACCAGGCGGCCGGCCACGAGCGCGGGCATCGACGCCGCCGTCCCGGCAATCAGCAGGCCAAGGACGAACAGTGCAACGGAGGCGTAGAGCGGGGCGGCCGGGCCGCGCCGGTCGGACCAGTTCCCTGCGGCGACCATTCCGATGACCCCGGTGGCGAGCGGCCCGGCGAAGGCAAGCGCGTACAGGCTTGCCCCGTCCAGGTCGCGGCTGACCACGGGCATGATGGTTGTCACGGCCAGCGACTCGAACGCCGCCAGGAACACCAGGGCACACGCGCCGATGGTCACCCACAGATAGGGCCGCTGCAGGATCCCTGCGGCGGGGTGGGTGGCTGGGAGGGTTGAATCGCGCACGGTAACGGCCTGGTCAGATGTCATGGACGCTAACCTAGGACCTCAACTAAGGTTGAGGTCAAGGCGCGCGGCCGGCTGGCGGAGCGGACAGGACCCCCGGCCCGGAACGCCGCTGATCCAACAGGGGGAAGCATGCCACAGGTAGCGGGCGGGACGCACCACGTTCTGAGCATCGGCGAGTTATCGGACCGCAGTGGAGTGGCGCCGTCGGCTCTTCATTTCTACGAACGCAACGGGCTCATCTCCTCCGAGCGCACCTCCGGCAACCAGCGCCGCTACCGCCGGGATGCGCTGCGCCGCGTGGCATTCATCCGGGTGTCGCAGCGCGTGGGCATTCCTTTGAAGGACATCCGCGCCGCCCTGGATTCCCTGCCGGAAGGGCGCACCCCCACGAAACGGGACTGGTCGCGGCTGTCCCGGCTGTGGCGCACGGAACTGGACGCCCGGATCGAGGCGCTCGAGCACCTCCGGAGCGACCTCGACGGCTGCATCGGCTGCGGCTGCCTGAGCCTCAAGGCCTGCCGGCTGCAGAACCCGGCGGACAGCCTGGGCGACGGCGGCACGGGCGCCCGCCGCTGGGAGACCCCAGGCCGCCGGGAGGGCAGCCCCAGCCAGCACGGCAGTTAGCCGTCCAGCTGCAGGCCAACTGCCGGCACAACGGCGCCGGTGGTGGTCGAGTTCGGATTCAGCATCCAGCCCACGCGCTTGACGCTGCTGAGCATCACCACGCTCTCTACCAACTCGATCCCGGGGATGCGCTGCTGCAGCGCGAGCTCCTGGGTCAGGACGTCGGCCACGGACTGGAGCCACATGATGATCACGAAGTTGGTCCGCCCGGTGGTGGAGGCGGCGAGGCGGACGTTGCGGAACCCGCGGATCTCGGCGGCCGCGGCATCGTGCTGGCCGGCCGGAACATTGGCGAACCACTGGCAGGTGACCGGATAGCCGGAGAACTTCTGGGCCACCTCGCAGCGGAACGACAGCACATGGCTGGCCAGCACCCGGTTCAGCTGGCGCTGGACGGTGGCGGGGTGCCGGCCCAGGGCGCGGGCGATATCCGCCGCCGTCGCCCTGCCGTCCCTGGCCAGGAACGGCAACAGCTCACGATGGCTGGCGGGCAGCGGCTCATGCGTTGACGACGGCGGTGCGGAGCCGGCAGCCTCCGGGCCGGCCTTGGCCCGCAGCGCAGCGACCTGGCCGCGGTCCAGCACGTTGAGCCGCCAGGAGTAGGCACCGGTGTGAAGCCGGGTGCACAGCGCCGTCTGGTATTTCACCAGCCCGTCGATGTCCTTGAGCCGCGAGGCCACGGCGGTGCCGAATTCCTCCAGGGAAGCCGTGATCGCCGTCAGCATGAGGTCGCGGTTGCTGGCCGCTTCGTCCACCGTGACGATTTCCGGGACGGCGGCCAGCGCCTCCGTCACATCATCGCGGCGGTGCATCTCGCACTCCACGTCCACGAACGCCAGGCACATCTGTTGCGGATCGCCCATCAGGTGCGCCGTGACCCAGGACGCCCCGGCCGACCGCAGCCGCTCCCAGCGGGCCGCGAGCGTGGTGGCGTGGACGCCCAGCACCTCGGCGGCGTCCGCCCAGCTCAGCCGCGGTGCGATCTGCAGTGCGTTGATGAGGGCCAGGTCCTCTTCGGTCAGCTCCACGTCAGCCCCCTCTTCTCGAGTGCATGAATCCAGCTAAATGTAGCTTCAAATTGCATTTTTCCAGCGGTTTTCTTCGGTGTGAAGCAAGTCACGCGAGACTGGTGGCAGCAACACGACCCCTGCACGAGGAGAACAGATGCCGATCACCACCGACGCCCGCGAACTCCAGCCGGACCTTGCCCGCTTCCGCCACTCCATGCACCAGGAACCCGAAATCGGACTGGAACTGCCCCGGACGCAGGAGAAGGTGCTTCAGGCCCTGGACGGCCTGCCCTACGAAATCACGCTGGGCAAGGACACCACGTCGGTCACGGCGGTGCTGCGCGGCTCGGGCACCCTCTCTTCGGCAGACAGGCCCGCTGTCCTGCTCCGCGCCGACATGGACGGCCTTCCGGTGCAGGAGAAGACCGGTGTCGAGTACACGTCGAGGATCGACGGCGCCATGCACGCCTGCGGCCACGACCTCCACACCGCCATG
>DATCVX010000067.1:0-10523 GCA_036566705.1 Arthrobacter sp.
ATGATCGCCTCCGTCCGCGAACTCGGCATCGGCGAGGACCACGACGGCATCCTGGTCCTGTCCCGGATCGGGCTCGATCCCGAAATCGGCACGGACGCGATGGACCTGCTGGGCCTCTACGACGAAGCCGCGGAGATCAACGTCACCCCCGACCGCGGCTACGCATTCTCCATCCGCGGCGTGGCCCGCGAATACGCGCACGCCACCGGAACCGCCTTCACGGACCCCGCCACAAAGGTCCACGCCCCGGCCGAACTCACGGGCGGCTACGGCGTGAAGCTCAACGACGACGCGCCCATCTACGGCAAGCCCGGCTGCGACCGCTTTGTGGCCCGCACCGTCCGCGGCGTCGACGCCACCAGGCCCACACCGCTGTGGATGGTTTCGCGCCTGCGGCTGGCAGGCATCCGCTCCATCTCCCTGCCGGTGGACATCTCCAACTACGTCATGCTTGAGCTTGGCCAGCCCACCCACTGCTACGACCTGGACAAACTGTCCGGCGACATCGTGGTCCGGCGTGCCGTCGCCGGGGAAAAGATCACCACCCTGGATGACAAGGAACGCACCCTCGACGTCGAGGACCTCCTCATCACCGACGGCTCCGGCGCGATCGGCATTGCCGGCGTCATGGGCGGCGCCGCCACCGAGGTGAGCGATTCGACGTCGAACGTCCTTGTTGAGGCGGCGCACTTCGACGAGGTGTCCATTGGCCGTTCCCGCCGCCGGCACAAGCTGCCGTCCGAGGCGTCCAAGCGCTTCGAGCGCGGCGTCGACTGGCACGTGGCGGACATCGCCGCCCAGCGCGTTGTCGACCTCCTGGTGGAACTCGCCGGCGGGGTTGCTGACGAGGCCGGTACCGACGTCGGGACCGCGCCGGACGCCGTGGCCATCTCCTTGCCGGCGGGCTTCGCCGCCCAGCGCATCGGCATCGATTTCACCGAAGAACAGATCACCACCTCGCTCGTTGACCTCGGCGCTGCCGTGGAAAAGAACGACGGCGGCTGGACAGTAACGGCGCCGAGCTGGCGCAACGACCTGGAAACCAAAGAGGACCTCTCCGAGGAAATCGCCCGGCTGGTGGGCTACGACAACATCCCCGCCACCCTCCCGGTGGCCCCTCCGGGACGCGGCCTGACCCGCGTCCAGCAGCAGCGCCGCCGGCTCATCCAGGCACTTGCCGACGCCGGCCTGACCGAAGTCCTGGCGTACCCGTTTGTCTCCAAGGCCGCCAACGACACATTCGGCGTGGCCCAGCAGGGCGCGCCGCGGAGCGCGGTCAAGCTGGCCAATCCGATCAGCGAGGAACACGGCTACCTGCGGACGTCCATCCTCCCCGGGCTCATCGAGGTGGCCAAGCGGAACCACTCACGCGGTTTCCGCGACCTGGCGCTCTTCGAGTCTGGCCTGGTGTTCCTGCCCGAAGGCACGGTGGGCACTGCGTCCATTCCGCCGCTGGGCGTCAAGCCCGCCGACGAGGTGCTGGATGCGCTGTACGACGGCGTTCCGGACCAGCCGCTGCACGTCGCCGCCGTCCTGACCGGCCATGATTCACCCGCTGCCGCGAACCACACGCCCCGTGTCTGGGACTGGTCCGACGCACTGGACATCGCCCGGCTCGCCGGCGACGTCCTGGGCGTGGAGATCGTGGTCAGCCAGGGCGCGCACCAGGCGTTCCACCCGGGCCGGGCCGCGCAGCTTTCGCTGCGGACCGGCGAGGTGGTGGGTTACGCCGGCGAGCTGCACCCGAAACTGCTCGCCGCACACGACATGCCTGCCCGCTCGGTGGCGCTGGAGTTCAACGCCGACGCCCTGTTCGAGGCAGCAGCGGACGTCATCGTGGCCCGCCACATCTCCACGTTCCCGGTGGCCACCCAGGACGTGGCCCTTGTGGTGCCGCAGGATATTCCGGCGGACCGCGTGCTCGAGGCACTCCGCGAGGGAGCCGGCGAGCTGCTGGAGGACGTCGCGCTGTTCGACGTCTACGCCGGTAAGGGCATCGAGGACGGCAAAAAGTCGCTGGCCTTCGGGCTGCGTTTCCGTGCCACGGACCGCACCCTGACGGCAGACGAGGCGTCCGCCGCACGCGAAGCCGCCGTGGCACTGGCCGCCGAGCGCTTCGGTGCTGTCCAGCGCTAGCTGAGTCAGTGGAGCCCGGACTCGTCCTGCAGGCCGTGGATCTCCGCGGCCATCCTGCAGGCGGTCCGGGCTCCGACGCGGCGCAGCTGGAGCCTGTGGAGGCCGCCCGGGCGGCGGCCATGGCGCCCGGCGCGCGTGCGCGTTTCATCGCCGGCAGGGCTGCCCTGCGGCGCTTTGGCGCGGTATTGCTGGACCTGCCGGCAGGGGAGCTGGAGGTGTCCTACGCCTGTCCGCGCTGCGGCTCCGGACCGGCCCTTGCCCACGGAAGGCCGGGCTACACCCGCGGGGGAGAGCCGCTGCCGCTGCTGCTCAGCATGGCCCGGACGCAACAGTGGATCCTGCTCGCCGGGCTGCCGGCTCCCGTATCAGGGATGCAGTTGGGGGTGGACGCCGAGGACCCCGCACGGCTGGACTTTGACGGCTTCGACGCCGTGGCCCTGGGCCCGGAGGAACGTTACGCCGTCGAAAATCTGGCCGGGCCGGAGCTGCTCCGTGAGCGTGCCCGGCTCTGGGCCCGCAAGGAGGCCTGGCTCAAAATGACGGGCGAAGGACTCCGGCGCGACCCCCGCACAGTCGACGTCCTTGCCATGCCCGGACTCGCAGACCTCGACCCGGCGGATACCGGCCTGCCGGAGACCCTGGTGGCCGCTGTCGCCATCGGGCGCCAGCTGCCCGCGCAGCTAACCGGCGACGTGCCGACCGCGCATCGGCAGCGGCGGGAGGGCCTCTTCAAACAGCCAGGGATGCAGCAGCGCCTCTGAGTCGAGGCCGGCGACCCGGTCCGCCATCAGGATGAACTCCGCGGTGGACACTGATCCGTGCCGGTGCGTCCTGGTCCATTCCTGCAGCAGGGTAAAGAACGCCAGGTCCCCGCACCGCAACCGCAGGGCGTGCAGTGCGAGGGCGCCGCGCTTGTAGACGCGGTCATCGAACATCAGCTCCGGACCGGGATCCCCGATCACCAGGTTTTGGCCTTCGGCCGAGAGCCGCCGCCAGGCCGCCGCCGCCCGGTCTTGGACGCCCATCACCCCGGCAGCCTCCGACCAGATCCACTCCGCGTAGCAGGCGAACCCCTCATGCAGCCAGATATCGCTCCACCCGCTGACTGTCAGGGAATTACCGAACCACTGGTGCGAGAGCTCATGGGCTATCAGTCGCTGGGAGTCCCAGCCCTGACTGAGGTGGTTCCGCCCCAGGATGGACAGGGTCTGGGCCTCGAGCGGGATCTCCAGGACATCGTCCGCCACCACCACCGTGTATTCCGCGAACGGATAGGGTCCAAAACAGCTGACGAACGTGCGCATCATCTCCGGCTGCAGGCGCAGTCCCTGCATGGCATCGCCGGCAAGGCCCGGCGGCACAGCCGCCGACTGCAGAACCCCGCCCGGGCTGTCCCCGGGATCGAGGATCACGGACTGATACCGGCCGATCTGGACCGTGGCCAGGTAAGTGGCCATCGGCTCTTCCTGCTCATAGGTCCAGGATTCCCGGCTGGCCCGGATGCTGTGCCCTACGAGCCGGCCATTGCAGACAACACGGTAATTGGCGTCGGTGGTGACGGTGATCCGGTAGCTGGCCTTGTTCCCGGGGTGGTCATTGCAGGGAAACCAGGACGGGGCACCATTGGGTTGCCCGGCGACCAGTACGCCGTCGGTGAGTTCTTCCCAGCCCACTTCGCCCCACAGACCGCGGCGCGGCGACGGATTGCCTTCATAGCGGATGTCCAGCGTGAAGGTGTCACCGGGGAGGAGATCGGCATCGAGATGCACCACTAACTGCTCGCCGCGCTGCACAAAGCGCCGGACGCGCCGTCCGTTGAACTGCACCTTGCTGGCGCGGAGGCCCACAAGGTCCAGGACGACGGCGGATGCCTGGCGTGCCGCCGTGGCGTGGAGGAGCGCGCGGCCGCTGAGCCGGTTTGCGGAGAGCCGGTAGTCCAGGTCCAGTTCATACCGTCCAACGCTGTATGCGCTGGTGCCGTGGCCAGGCATGTACAGGTCGGACCGCACGCCGGTTTCGGCCGTTCCCACGGCGGTTCCGGAGCTGGCAGGTTCTGGGACACTCATGGAGCGGGGCCTCAATCACAAACGGTGGCGGACTGGCAGGTACTTACTTCAGGCGGGGTGCTGGAACGTCCGGGCCGTCCCACGGACTGACCGGATTGCCCATCCAGTACGTCCCCGCGGGAACCGTCTCGCCGCGCATCACCAGCGATGCCGGACCCACTGTTCCGCCATGGCCGATGCGTGCCTGCGGGAGGATGACGCCGTGCGGTCCCATTGTTGCTCCCTCCTCGAGCGTAACAGTGTCAATGCTCATGATCCGGTCATGGAACAGGTGCGTTTGGACCACACAGCCGCGGTTGACCGTGGAGTTCGCGCCCAGGGTCACCAGGTCCGCTTCGGGCAGCCAGTAGCTTTCGCACCATGTCCCGGAACCGATTTTGGCGCCCAGCCCGCGGAGCCACCACACCAGCGCCGGAGTCCCGCTGGCTGCGCGGGCGAACCACGGGGCGCTGACCATCTCGATGAACGTGTCCACCACCTCGTTGCGCCAGATAAAGGAACTCCAGAGCGGATGTTCTCCGGCACGGATCCGGCCCACGAGCAGCCACTTGGCCACCACGGCGCTGCAGGCCGCCACGGCACCCGCCAGCAGCATCACGAACCCGCCCAGGACCGCGGCCAAACCATAGCCCACGGCGCCGGCCAGCCAATCGAACGCCAGCAGTACCCCCGCGGCAAGGCCCACGGTAAGGACCACGGGCACAAAGCGGCAGAGCTCCCACAGAGCCCTGGCTACTTTCAGCCGGCGCGGGGGCCGGAACGTCAGTGTGGTGTCGGATGCGATGGCTGTGCGGCGAAGCCTGACCGGCGGGCTGCCCAGCCACGACGTTCCGGATTTTGCCTTCGACGGGGTTGCGGACAGCACCGCCACCAGGGAGTTCTTCGGGACGCTCCGGCCCGCTGCCGTCATGCCGGAATTCCCCAGGAAGGAACGCTTGCCGATCTTCGCCGGTGCGATCTTCAGCCAGCCGCCGCCGAGTTCATAGGAAGCCACCATGGTGTCGTCGGCAAGGAACGCGCCTTCACCCACCGTGGTCATCTTGGGCAGGAGCAGGACCGTGGAGGCCTCCACGTTTTTGCCGATCCGGGCTCCGAGCAGGCGCAGCCAGACGGGGGTGAACAGGCTCGCGTAGATGGGAAAGAGGAGATCACGGGCGAGGTCCAGGACGCGTTCGGTGGCCCATACCTGCCAGCCGATCCGGCTCCGCACGCGGTAATGGCCTTCTTTCAGCCCGGTCCCCAGCAGCCGGGTGGTGCCCAGGACCAGCAGCAGGTTGGCGGCGAACCAGGCAAACGCGGCCAGCGGCAGGGAGGCAAGGAGCTGTGGCCACGCTGCTGCCAGGGAGCTGCTGCCCTGGACGAAGAGGAAAACTATCGCAGCGGCGGCGGCCGCGGACACGTAAGGAATCATGGCCAGGACAGCAGAGGCCGAGGCGAAGGCGGCGAACCACAGGCGCCCGATCAGCCGCGTACTGGGTGGAGTGTCCGGCCAGTCATTCTTGGCCTTGCCGCGGCGGCGGGCCGGTGACCCTGCCACCAACTGTCCGGCTTTCACCTTGCCGAGCACTGCCGAACCCGCTTCGACCTGTCCGCCGGCGCCGATGCTGGCGCCCGGCATGAGGGTGCTGCGTGCGCCCACGGTCGCCCCGGCGCCCACGTGGATAGCCCCGATCCGAACGTGGTCGCCGTCGATCCACCAGCCGGAAAGGTCCACCTCGGGCTCGATGTTCGCTCCGCTGCCCAGGGACAGCAGGCCTGTCACCGGCGGCAGCGAATGCAGGTGCACATTAGTGCCGATTTTCGCTCCGAGGGCCCGTGCGTAGTAGGGCACCCAGGGTGCGCTGGCCAGGCTCACGGCCCCGGCCAAATCCTGGATCTGTTCGGCCAGCCAGAGCCTCAGGTGCACTTTCCCTGAGCGCGGGTAGGTGCCCGGGCCGACGTTGCGGAGCAGGAGCCGGGCGGCCGCGATGGAGAGGCCCATCCGGCCAAGGGGACTGACGAAGACCAGCCACGATGCCCCGACCCACCACCAGGACACGGTGGGCGCGGCAGCAAAGCCGGCCAGGCCGGCGAGAAGGTTGTTGCCTGCCATCAGGTAGGTCAGCCAGCGCATGCCCACCAGGATGTGCAGGGGGATACCCATCAATGTCTGGAAGACCTGGGACTTGCGCGCCGTCGGCCGGACAAAGCGTTCCTTCGCCGGGCCGGCCGGCATTCCGTCCGGAAGCGACTGCCGGGCCGTGTCGATCAATGCGCCGATCCGCGGGGTGGCGTAGATGTCCGCGACCGTGATCGTGGGATAGCGGAGGCGCAATGCCGACACCAGCTGTGCCGCGGCGAGGGAGCCCCCGCCGTGGGCGAAGAAGTCCGCGTCCAGGCTTGCTGCCGGGCTGCCAAGCACGGCGCCCCATTGTTCGACGATCCAGGCGGCGTCGTCGGGCAGGTTCAGCGGCGCGCTGTCGGTTTCGGCCGCGCCCGACCCGGCGAGGGGCCAGGGGAGTGCGTGCCGGTCGACTTTGCCGCTGGTTTTGGTCGGCAGCGACGGGACCACGGTTAGCAGGGGAATCAGCGCTGCCGGAAGGCTGGATGCCAGCATTTCGCGTGCGGCGGCAAGGTCAGGTTCCACATCGCCGGCCGGAGCGAGGTACCCCACAAGCACCTGGTTCCCGGCCGCCGTCGTCTGCACAGCGGCCGCGGCGCCGGCGACACCCGGGAGGGCCTGCAGGGCGGCATCGATCTCTCCAAGCTCGATCCGGCGGCCACCCAGTTTTACCTGTTCGTCGGCGCGGCCCACAAAGACCAGCCCGGCGGCTTCGTAACGGACGAGGTCGCCGGAGCGGTAGGCGCGGTGCCAGCCCAGGGTGGGCATGGGAGCATACTTTTCCGCGTCCTTGGCAGGATCCAGGTAGCGCGCCAGCCCTACGCCGCCGATGATGAGTTCCCCGACGGCGCCCTCAGCTACCGGGATGCCGTCACCGTCCACCACGGCCAGGTCCCAGCCGTCCAGCGGCAGGCCGATCCGGACCGGCCCCGGTCCGCCCAGCTCGGCCGCGCACGCCACCACCGTGGCCTCAGTGGGCCCGTACGTGTTCCAGACCTCGCGGCCTTCCACTGCCAGGCGCTCCGCAAGCTCCGGCGGGCATGCCTCGCCGCCGAAGATCAGCAGCCGCACGTTTTCGAGTGATTCCGCAGGCCAGAGCGCAGCCAGCGTGGGAACGGTGGACACCACCGTGATGCCGTGGCTGATGAGCCAGGGACCGAGGTCCATTCCGGTGCGGACCAGGGCACGTGGCGCGGGGACCAGGCAGGCGCCGTGCCGCCACGCGAGCCACATCTCCTCGCACGAGGCGTCAAAGGCCACTGACAGTCCGGCCAGGACACGGTCCTGCGGACCGATGGGTTCCGCGGCGAGGAAGATCCGTGCTTCCGCGTCGACAAAGGCGGCAGCGGACCGGTGCCGGACTGCCACGCCCTTCGGAGTTCCGGTGGAGCCTGAGGTGAAGATGACCCAGGCGTCGTCGTCGGGGGTGGCAGGCCGTGCCGCCGGGAACGGCGCGGCCCGGTCTTCGGTCAGAGCCAGCCCCTTGGCGGTCACCACGGCGCTGACCTTTGCTTCTCCGAAGACGAGCCGGGCCCGCTCGTCGGGGTCATCGGCGTCGACGGGAACATAAGCGGCACCGATGAGCATGATCGCGAGGATCCAGACGTACAGCCCGTTGGTGCCGGAGGGGATCCGCACGCCGATCCTGTCGCCGGCTCCGAGCCCTGCCCGGTGAAGTTCCCGGCCGGCTGAGCGCACGGCGGTCATCAGCTGCGCATAGCTCAGCGACTCACGGCCGTCGTCGAGGGCGGACGCGTCCGGATGGCGCTTCGCGGTCTCCTGCAGGATCTCCACCAGCGTCCGCACCGGGGGTGCCACACCCGACCCGGGCAGCTGGGGCTGATATTCGGCAAAGCCGTCGGGCGCAGGGCCGCTGAGTTGTAGCTCGGTCACCCCTGCAGTCTCCACTGGCAAGGTGAACGGAAAGTGACGCCGTTTGCGTGGCGTCCACTTTCCCTTCACCGTGCGTTTCCCCGACCGGGGATCAGGGGACCAGGAGGACCTTGCCGGTGGTCCGGCGGCCCTCAAGGTCCTCGTGTGCGCGCCGGGCGTCGCCCAGCGGATATGTGGCGCCGATCCGGACTTTGAGATGCCCGTTTTCTGCCGCGGCGAAGATCTCGCCGGACCGCCAGCGGCGCTCCTGCTCGTTGAGCAGGAAGTGGCCCAGGGACGGGCGCGTCAGCGTCAGCGACCCGCCGGCATTGAGGCGCTGGGGATCCACCGGGGGTACGGCGCCCGAGGCGGCACCAAACAGGACGAGCGTGCCGCGGGTCCGCAGGCAGGACAGGGAGCCGTCAAAGGTGTTCCGGCCGACGCCGTCATACACCACGTCGACGCCCTTTCCGCCGGTGAGCTCCCGGACGTGATGGGGAAAGCCCTCATACCGCAGCACATGGTCGGCTCCGGCCTCCCGGGCGAGTTCCTCCTTGGCGTCCGAGGAAACTGTCGTGATGACGCGGGCGCCCCGCTCCTTCAGCAGCTGTGTCAGCAGCAGGCCGACGCCGCCTGCTCCGGCGTGCGTCAGCACCGTGTGGCCCGGTTCGACCCGGAAAGAGGAGTTGATCAGGTAGTGGGCGGTCATGCCCTGGAGGGGCAGGGCAGCCGCCGTCAGGTCGTCGACGCCGTCCGGCACCGGGAGGGCCTTCGCCGCATCGAGCACAGTGTAACCGGCGTAGCATTTGCTGCCTTCTGCGGTGGCCACCCTGCTGCCTACCGTGAAGTTCTCAACGCCGTCGCCGACCTCCTCGACCGTTCCCGCGGCTTCCGCGCCCGGCGTGAACGGGAAGGGGACCTGGTACATGCCCCCGCGCTGGTAGGTTTCGATAAAGTTGACGCCCGCCGCCGCCACCTTGATGAGCAGCTGGCCGGGGCCGGGCACCGGGCGTTCGGCCTCTGCCAGTTCCAGTACTTCGGGTCCTCCGGGCTCGCGGACAACAATTGCGTGCGTCATGTATCTCCTTCCCGGGGCTGGGATTTCCTCGCCCCGGTCCTGGATCCATCCTAGGGAAACCGGCACCAACGACGAAGTGACGGCCGGTCAGGGCCGTCACTTCGGGTCAAACGTGGGGGGTGGCTGTGGTTTGCCGGAGGCGCTCAGTAGCGGCGGGTGACCGTGGCCATGGGGCACTCGAAGTGGCGCCCGGCGGAAAGTCCGACGTCGTTGAGGTAACGGACGATGATGCCGTAGGACTGCAGCAGGGTGGTTTCCGTATAGGGAACCTGGTGCTTTTTGCAGTACTCACGGACGATCTTGGCGGCCTTGTCGAGCTGGGGCCGTGCCATATCCGGGAAGAGGTGGTGCTCGGCCTGGCGGTTCATGCCACCCAGCAGGATGTCCATGAAGCGGCCGCCGGAGATGTTCCGGGACGTCAGGACCTGCCTGCTGAAGAAGTCCACACGGCTGTCCGCGGGCAGGACGGGCATGCCCTTGTGGTTCGGGGCAAACGAGGCGCCCATATAGAAGCCGAAGACGAGGAGCTGGACGGCGATGAAGGCGAACGCCATTCCCAGCGGCAGAAAGGTGAAGGCCAGGACCGGCAGCAGGCTCAGGCGGACCATGAGGATCGGGATTTCAACCCAGCGGTGCGTGACCTTGGCGCGGCGGAAGACGAACCTGACCGAATCGATCTGAAGCCCCAGGCCCACCAGGAAAAGGAGCGGGAAGAAGAACCAGCCCTGCTTGCGGGTCAGGAAGGAAAACTTTCCCTGCCGGGTGGCCGCCGCTTCGGGGTGGAATGCGATGGCGCCGGTGGCAATATCCGGGTCCTTGGAGATGACGTTCGGGTGGTTGTGGTGCGCGCCGTGCTTCTGTTCCCACCAGGAGTAGCTCATGCCTGCCACGGAGGTGGCCAGCAGCCTCGCGGACCAGTCATTGGCGCGGCGGGAGGCGAAGATCTGGCGGTGCCCGGCCTCGTGGGCCAGGAAGCTCAACTGGGTGCAGAGGATACCTACTGCGGCTGCGATCAGGAGCTGGAACCAGCTGTCACCGATCAGGGCAAAACCGAACCAGGTTGCGGCCATGAGGAGCACCAGGGTGGCAAATACTGTGACGTAGAAGCCGACGCGGCGCTCCAGGAGGCCTGCGGCCTTGACGCTCTTCAGCAGCTCCGAATAGCTTAGGACGACGGCGTTGGGCCGCTTGACGCGCGATTGCGGGCGCTCGGACGTAGTGAGGGTGGTCATGGAGCGAGGGCCTCGTAACTGTTTCGGGCAACGCTGCA
>DATCVX010000068.1:0-8283 GCA_036566705.1 Arthrobacter sp.
GGGAGCCGGCCACGCCCACGGTGGCGTCTCCGCCGGCGCCGGACTTGGCGTTGGCGGTGAAGGCGTTCTTGCAGGTGGCGGGGCCGAAGGCTTCCAGGATCACGCCGCCGGCGTTGAGGATGGCGCCGCCGGCCAGGTAGGCCTCGGTGAGGAGGGTGACCACATTGATGCCGACCGCCACGCCCACGCCCAGGCCACTGCCGGAGGTGGTGCTGCCGTCGGCGTTGGCGGTGGCGTTGTTCCTGGAGCCTGCGTGGATCTTCTGGGCCCCGGTGGTGTTGACCCGGGCGCCGCTGATGTAGGCGCCGGTGGTGCTGTCCAGCACGTTGACGGACAGGGCGCCTGCGATGCCGATGTTGCCGTCGGCCGTGTTGGCCTGGCCGTTGCCGCGCCCGGCGTCGTTGGGGTCCTTGTCGTTCTGGCTGGAACCTTCGACGCCGGCCTTGGAGCCGGAGGTGTTGGTGGCTTCCGAGTCGGCGGTGATGTCCAGCTTGGCTGCCGTTGTCGGGACCGTGCTGCTGGAGTCGATGAAGGCCGTGGTGGTCTGATTCAGGTTGGCGACCGCGACGCCGGCACCGGAGTTCGCGTCGCTGGCGTCGCCGGTGGCGGTGAGGGTGGCGTGGTTGACGGCTGCCAGGGCGAGGTCCCCGAGCACCTGCAGGTGGGCGGTGCCGGTGACCTTGGTGATGGACTTGGCCGTCACCGTGAGGATGGCGACGGCGGCGTCGAAGCTGCTGTTTCCGGAGGAGTCGGCCTCGCCCTCGTCC
Source organism: Arthrobacter sp. (assembly GCA_036566705.1). Classification (GTDB taxonomy): domain Bacteria; phylum Actinomycetota; class Actinomycetes; order Actinomycetales; family Micrococcaceae; genus Arthrobacter. The sequence continues at coordinate 768 of DATCVX010000068.1, forward strand.
TTGCCGGCGGCACCGGGGGTCGCTCCGGCGTCGACGGTTGAGGTGGAAGTCATGGTGACGTTGGAGCCTGCGGTGACTACGGCGCTGCCGCCCACTGTGACGGTTGAGTCGGAGGAGATGATGGCGAGGTCGCCGTAGTCCTTGTTGAGGGTGACCGGACCCACCGTCGACGTGGCGCTCATGACCACGGCGCCGGCCGCTGCCAGCAGCGCGTTGCCGGTGACCTCGACGGCGGCGCTGGAGTCGACGTTGACCGCGTAGGCCGAGAAGTGGCCGGCGTCCGGTACCACGGTGGAGGTGGCGGTGAGGTTGAGGTTGTTGGCGCTGATGTTGCCGCCGTTGATGGTGACGCCGACGTCGGTGCAGTGCGTGGCGAGGGCCAGGAGGCAACCCAGCACGGGTCCCCCGGTCACCGAGTCCGCTGCTTCCAGGGTGACGTCGCCGGTGGTGGTGATGACGGCGTCGTCGGCCACCTCGATGAGTTCCATCTGGATCAGCAGCCACGCGGCCATCAGGGCGATGGTCCCGGAGAGGGTGATCTTGTCCTTGCCCGTGCCGCCCTTGATGGTCAGGGACGCCGTGGGCGCCGCAAAGGCGACCGTTTCGAAGGTTGCCCCGCTGAGCTCCAGGAGCCCGCCGCCGTTGAGGGTCAGCGTGGCCACGTCATCGCCGCCGGTCAGCTCGTACACGGCGTTGGTGGCGTCGCCCGAGACGATGGGTTCGATGTTCAGGTAGTGGATCACCGTGGCGTCGAGCCGGATGGTTCCCGAGTGCGGGTCCGTGGCCACCGCGCTGCTGCTGGCGGTGCTGCCTGCCGTGACGAGGGTGTCGAAGCCGGCGGCGCCGTCGAAGGTGACGGTGATGGCCGGATCCGAGGTGCCGCGGTCAACGGTGAAGGTGTCGTCGCCGGCGGTGCCCGTGACGGTGATGGCGGTGACGGCGGCCAGGTCCCTGGTTTCGCCGCCGAACGTCACGGTGCCGTCCGCGTGGAACGCGAGGGTTGCCGCGGTGGCGGTCATGGCAATATTCCAGGGGCCCGGAACTGCGGCGGGAGATTCGGCGCCTGCCGGGGCGTCCGCTGCGGGAAGGTCGACGGCGGGAGCCTCCGTTGCGGGTGCACCTTCCGTTGCGTCCGTTGAGGGAACCTCGGCTCCCGGGACGTCGGCGGCCGGTACTTCAGCTGCCGGGTCTGCCGTGGCGGGCACCGGATCCGTTGACGGCGCGGGCTCTGTTGCGGAGCCTTCCGCCTCCGTCGGCGCGGCGGCAGGTTCCTCAGCGGCCGCTGCGTCAGGGGCGGGAGCCTCCGTCACAGCAGGCTCAGCCACGACGGCTTCAGCCGCGGCCGCCGGGTACAGCCGGTCCTCGCTGTTGAAGCGCCGCTCCCCCGGGCTGAGTGTCCTGGTCATCAGGTCAGAGCCGCCCTCGATGTCCGCGAATCCGGCGATGTGTCCGTACTCGTGGGCCAGCACCGTGAACAGATCCATGGTGCCGGGCGCCGGTGCGCCCATCGTGCCGGACCAGCCCCAGCCGGCGGCCGTGGGGTCCACTGCGATGCTGTTGCCGGAGGTGATGGCGAGTGCGTCTCCCGGAAGGTCCTGCACAAAAACAGCGGCTCCGGCTACGGACCAGCCGGGCCACTGCGCTGCGGCAAAACCGGCCACCTGGGCAAGTTCGGCAGCGGTGATGGTGATCCCGGCCTGGGTACCGGCGGTGTAGGCGGCATCCTGGTGTTCGCCGGCGAACAGCACGGACCGGAGTCCCTGCGGCTGGATGGAGGCGGCCGCAGCCTGCCCGGAAAGAGTGAGGGCCACCGCGGGATTTGCGGTGGGGAGATTAAACGCGACCACCATGCACAGAGCGAGTGCAGCGGATACTATCCGGTGCAGCACAAGCTGAAGCATGGTCAGTTGCATGGCGCTGAGACCCCATGGACTCGTAACTCCCCAGATGCGTCACGAACGCGCGCCCCCGTGCGTCGTGTGGTGACGCTAGCCGCCGCCTTGAAACGGCAACTACGCGAAATCCGTTCTGCCGGCTTCCCGTCGCAGGGAGCCTGGCCACAGTTTGCCGGGACCAGCTTTCGGTCCCAAGCGGCACATTACGCCCGCTGGATTTTTTAAGTCAAGACCTTCGACTAACTCATAGTTGACCGTCTCTTGCGACACGCCGTAATGAGTCGTTTCACCAGGGGAGCAAAACAGGAATCCGGACGGCGTCGCAGGCGCTTTTCGCCCCGCGACGCCGCCCGGATTCACGGGCCGGAACCGGCTTCTTACAGCCCGCCGGCGAGCTTGTAGTAGGCGGCGTTCCAGTTCAGGTCTTTCTTGAACTGGCGGATGGTGGTGCCTTCGTCGATGGTCAGCAGCTCGGTCTTGGCGATCTCCGCAAAGTCCTCGAACACGTCCATGCCGACGGCGGTGCTGAGCACGGTGTGGTGCGCGGCGCCGGCGGTGAGCCACGCGGCGGCAGAGGTTGCGAAGTCGGGCTTCGGCTGCCACAGGGCACGGGCCACGGGAAGGTTGGGCAGCGGCTGGTCCAGCGGCACCACCTCCACGGCGTTGGCCACCAGGCGGAAGCGGTCCCGCATATCGGAAAGGGCCACAACCACGCCTGCGGAGGCGTCGGCGTCGAACACCAGGCGCACCGGGTCTTCCCTGCCGCCGATGCCCAGCGGGTGGATCTCCAGGCTCGGCTTTCCGGCCGTCAGGGACGGGCAGACCTCCAGCATGTGCGCGCCCAGGATCTTCTCCGAACCGGGCTCCAGGTGGTAGGTGTAGTCCTCCATCAGGGAGGCGCCGCCGGGCAGTCCTGCGCCCATCACTTTGGCGGCGCGGACCAGGATGGCGGTCTTCCAGTCGCCCTCGGCGCCGAAGCCGTAGCCGTCGGCCATGAGCCGCTGGACCGCCAGTCCGGGGAGCTGGCGGAGAGCGCCGAGGTCCTCGAAGGAGGTGGTGAACGCGGCGGAACCGTTGGCTTCGAGGAAGCTGCGCAGGCCCAGTTCGATGCGGGCGCCGTAGCGGAGGGAGTCGTGGCGGGCCGCGCCTGCGCGGAGCTCCGGAACCACGTCGTAAAGGTCCTCGTACTCGGCAACCAGGGTGTCGACGTCGGCTTCCGCGGCGCCGTGCACGGCCTCGGCGAGTTCATTGACGGACCAGGTGTTGACGGAGACGCCGAAGCGGAGCTCGGCCTCGGTCTTGTCGCCTTCGGTGACAGCCACGTTGCGCATGTTGTCGCCGAAGCGGGTCAGCTTCAGGGTGCAGACCGCGGCCCAGCCGGCGGCGGCGCGCTGCCAGACGCCCACCTGGCGGGCCACTTCGGGGTTGGAAACATGCCCCACAACGGTCTTGCGGGCGATGCCCAGTCGGGACTGGATGTAGCCGAACTCGCGGTCGCCGTGGGCGGCCTGGTTGAGGTTCATGAAGTCGAAGTCGATGTCGGCCCACGGCAGGTCGCGGTTGGCCTGGGTGTGCAGGTGCAGGAGCGGTTTGCGCAGCAGGTCCAGCCCGTTGATCCACATCTTGGCCGGGGAGAACGTGTGCATCCAGGCGGTGACGCCGATGACGGAGTCGTCCGAGTTGGCCTCCAGCGCGGTGCGGCGGATGGCGTCGGAGTCGGTCAGGACCGGCTTCCAGACGATCTTGACCGGGACGGCCGAGGAGGCGTTGAGCTGGTTGGCGATTTCCTGGGACTGGGCGGCCACCTGCTTGAGGACGTCCTCGCCGTAGAGGTGCTGGCTGCCGGTGAGGAACCAGACCTCGTAGCCGTCGAGGGAAGTGTTTGCTGCGGTGCTCATGGATTCTCCTGGAAAAGTTTTCGGGACGGGACGACGGCGGCGGGGCCGGCCGGGTGTTACTGGCCGTAGACGTTCTGGTAGCGGTTGTAGAGGGAGTCGATGTGGCCCTGGTCGATGGCGATCGGTTCGCCCAGCTGGCGGGAAATGTGGACGGTGCGCGCCACTTCCTCGCACATCACGGCGGCCTTCACGGCGGACCGGGCGTCCTTGCCGATGGTAAACGGGCCGTGGTTCTGCATCAGGACCGCGGGCGAGTTGGAGTTCTTCAGCGTCTCCACGATCCCCTGCCCGATCGAGTCGTCGCCGATCAGGGCGAACGGGCCCACCGGGATGGAACCGCCGAATTCGTCGCCCATCATGGTCAGAACGCACGGGATGGACTCGCCCCGGGCGGCCCACGCCGTGGCGTAGGTGGAGTGCGTGTGCACCACGCCGCCGACGTCGGGCATGTTCCGGTAGACGTAGGCGTGCGCGGCGGTGTCCGACGACGGCGACAGCGGCGGGTTGCCCCACTCACCGTCGGCATCGCCGTCCACGGGCACACCATAGAGGTCGGTGACCACCATCTGGTCGGGCGTCAGGTCGTCGTAGGAGATGCCCGACGGTTTGATGACCAGCAGGTCCCGGCCGGGGACGCGGGCGGAGACGTTGCCGGCGGTCCACACCACGAGCTGGTAGCGGGTCAGCTCGGCATGCAGGGCGCAGACCTCGGCGCGGATCCGGGCGATGGTTTCCAGGGTATTTACGGTGGCGGTGCTCATGCGGAGGCTCCAACGGTTGCGGTGGCGGCTGCGCCGGCGCCGGGCGCAGCGGACTGCGCTCCGGCGGACCTGCGCTGGATGGCTTTGAGCCGGTGCATCACGTCGTTGGCGCCGCGGCCGAAGTAGTCGTGCAGGGTGCGGTATTCCTGGAACAGTTCCGCGTAGGCTGCAACGTTTTCCGGGATGGGTGTGTAGACGTCGCCGGGCTCGGAGCCCATGGCTGCGGCGGCCTCGCGGATGTCCGCGTACTTGCCGGCGGCGACGGCGGCGTGGATGGCGGACCCGAGGGCCGGGCCCTGGGTGGAGCCGATCGTGGAGAGCTGCAGGCCGGTGATGTCCGCGTAGATCTGCATCAGGAGCTTGTTCTTCAGGAGCCCGCCCGCCACGATGAACTCCTTCACCGGGACGCCGGCATCGCGGAACGCGTCAACAATGGTGCGGGTGCCGAAGGCCGTTGCCTCAAGCAGTGCACGGTAGGTGTCCTCGGGCTTCGTGGCGAGGGTCTGGCCCACCACCACGCCGGAGAGTTCGTGGTCCACCAGCACCGAGCGGTTGCCGGAGTGCCAGTCCAGTGCGATGAGGCCGTGCTCGCCAATGGCCTGGCGGGAGGCGAGTTCGGTGAGGTATTCGTGGATGCCCAGGCCCTTTGCGGCAGCGGCTTGGTGGTATTCCGGCGGGACGCCGTTCTTGGTGAACCAGCCGAAGATGTCGCCCACGCCGGACTGTCCGGCCTCATAGCCCCACAGGCCGTCGACGATGCCGCCGTCCACTACGCCGCACATGCCCGGGACTTCGTGGAGTTCGGTGCCGTTCATGACGTGGCAGGTGGAGGTGCCCATGATGGCGACGAGCTGGCCGGGTTCCACTGCGCGGGCAGCGGGCGCGGTGACGTGGGCGTCCACGTTGCCCACGGCGACAGCGATGCCCTCCGGCAGGCCGGTCCATTCGGCGGCCTCGGCGGTGAGGTAGCCGGCGGCGTCGCCGAGCCGGCCGATGATGTGTTCCAGTTTGGTGCTGACGAAGTCCTTGAAGTCAGGGTTCAGCGCGGCCAGGAAGTCTTCGGACGGGTAGCGGCCGTCCTGGTAGATGCCCTTGTAGCCGGCGGTGCAGGCGTTCCGGACGTACTGCCCGCAGAGCTGCCAGACGATCCAGTCGGCAGCTTCCACCCAGCGGTCCATGGCGGCGTAGGCGTCCGGGTCCTCCTCCAGGAGCTGCAGGCCCTTGGCAAACTCCCATTCGGAGGAGATCAGTCCGCCGTAGCGCGGCAGCCAGGCCTCGCCGCGCTCGGCGGCCAGCTCGTTGATCCGGTCAGCCTGCGGCTGCGCGGCGTGGTGGCGCCACAGCTTCACGTAGGCGTGCGGCCGGTTGGCGAAGCCGTCCACCTCGTTCAGCGGCGTGCCGTCCGCCTTGACGGGCACCATGGTGCAGGCGGTGAAGTCGGTGGCAATGCCGACGACGGCGGACGGGTCGATCCCGGCGTCCGCGATCGCCGCGGGGACTGCGTTGCGGAGGACGTCGCGGTAGTCGTTGGGCACCTGGAGCGCCCATTCGCCGGGAAGCCGGGCGGCGCCGTCGCCCGCCGTGTCTGCCGGCAGCGCATCCGTGACCACGGCGTGCGGGTAGTCAAAGACCCCGCTTCCGAGTTCCTTGCCATCCCGGACCCGGACCACCACGGCCCGGCCGGAAAGCGTCCCGTAGTCCACGCCGATGACGTACTGTTCGCTGCCGTCCACTGTGACGTCCATAAGAAGTTCCTCCAATTAGCTGCCGCCACTTCGCGGCCTGCTGTCAATTGTGAGCGCTAACAACTTAGATGTCAACGCTCGGCCGCATGGCGTGGAGGAAAGATTCAGCCGACAGCGGCGTACCGGGAGCCGTCTCTGCCCGTGACTACGGGATGAGCAGAGAAACGGCCTGACAGTGCGGGGTGTGCACGTATGCACACCCCGCACTGGTCACCTTGGTTCGGCCTTAGGCGCGCAATTTTGGCGGGACCGTTCGGCCGTAGGGCTCCCGGTCAGCCGAGGTCCGGGATCAGCAGGACTTTGCAGGCGTCGCCGGTGAGGAGTTCTACGGCTTCGTCGATCTGGCTGAGTTTCATGCGGTGCGTGATGAGCCAGTCGAGTTCCAGTTTTCCGGAGTCCAGCAGCAGCAGGCTTTGTTCCCAGGTTTCCCAGAGCCGGCGTCCAAAGATTCCGCGCAGGGTGATGCCCTTTTTGTTGATGTATGCCGCGATGTCGACTTCCGCCGGTCGGCCGGGGTGGCCCACGGTGATGACGGTGGCTTCGCGTCGGACGGCTTCGAAGAGTGTTGTCAGGGTTCCCGGGGCTCCGGAGCATTCGAACGCGACGTCGAAGCCGCCGCGGCGGCCGGTCAGTTCGCGGCAGCGTTCGACGATGCCGTCATTGGGGTGCAGTGCGATCGCGCCAAGCTTTTCGGCCTGGGCACGCCGGTAGGGGTTAGGGTCGACGGCGATGACGTGGGAGGCTCCCATGAGCAGCGCCAGGTTCACGACCACCAGGCCTACCGGTCCAGCGCCGCTGACGAGCACGGCGCGTCCTGCGACGGAGTAGTTGGCGCGCTGGATGGCGTGGACTGCGACGCCTGCGGCTTCGAGCAGGGCGCCGGATTCCAAGGAAAGGCCGGTGGGGAGTTTGACGCAGATGTCCTGGGGGACGGCTGCGTATTCGGCGAAGACACCGTCGATGTGCATTCCGAGGATTCCGGTGCGTTCGCAGGTGTGGGCGTCGCCTGTGCGGCAGGGGAAGCATTGTCCGCAGGTCAGGTGGCTTTCGAGGGCCACCTGGTCACCCACCCTGAGCCCGGTAACGCCGGCGCCGACTTCGACGATGGTGCCTGCGCCCTCGTGGCCGAGGATGACGGGGAGGTTGAGGTTGAAGGCCTGGGCGGAGGGGGTCCATTCGTAGAGTTCCCGGTCGGTGCCGCAGAGGGACGCAGCCCC
>DATCVX010000069.1:0-6289 GCA_036566705.1 Arthrobacter sp.
CCAACAATGTTGGTGCCGGCCTTCAGCATCAGGGCGGTGTGCTTGGTGCCTTCGCCGCCGGTGATGCCCTGGACGATGACCTTGGAGTCCTTGTTCAGATAGATAGACATGGTGCGTCCCTTTACTTAGCTGCGTTGGCGAGCTCGGCGGCCTTGTCGGCGCCCTCGTCCATGGTGGCGGCCAGGGTAACCAGCGGGTGGTTGGCCTCGGCCAGGATGCGGCGGCCTTCCTCAACGTTGTTGCCGTCGAGGCGGACTACCAGCGGCTTGTTCGCGGAGTGGCCCAGCTCGGCCAGCGCACCAACGATGCCCTTGGCGACGGCGTCACACGCGGTGATGCCACCGAAGACGTTTACGAACACGGACTTGACCTGCTCGTCGCCGAGGATGACGTCGAGGCCTGCCGCCATGACCTCTGCGGAAGCTCCACCGCCGATGTCCAGGAAGTTGGCGGGCTTGACGTTGCCGTGGTTTTCACCGGCGTAGGCAACAACGTCCAGCGTGGACATGACCAGGCCGGCGCCGTTGCCGATGATGCCCACTTCACCGTCCAGCTTGACGTAGTTCAGGTCCTGCGCCTTGGCCTTGGCCTCGAGCGGGTCCGCTGCGTCCTTGTCTTCAAGGAGGGCGTGCTTGGCGTGGCGGAAGTCGGCGTTCTCGTCGAGGGAGACCTTGCCGTCCAGTGCCACGATGTCGCCGGCGCCGGTCTTGACCAGCGGGTTGACCTCAACGAGGGTGGCGTCTTCCTTCTTGAAGACGTCCCACAGCTTGAGGATCACGGCGGCGACCTTGCCGCGCAGTTCCTCAGCGAAGCCTGCGGCTGCAACGATTTCGTCAGCCTTGGCCTGGTCGATGCCGACGGCGGGATCGATGGCGATCTTGGCCAGCGCTTCCGGACGTTCGACGGCGAGCTGCTCGATCTCCATGCCGCCCTCTACCGAGCACATGGCCAGGTAGTTGCGGTTTGCCCGGTCCAGCAGGACGGAGAAGTAGTACTCCTCGGCGATGTCAGCACCCTGGGCGATCATCACCTTGTTGACCGTGTGGCCCTTGATGTCCATGCCCAGGATGTTGGTGGAGTGCTCAAGTGCCTCATCGGCGGTCTTGGCAACCTTGACGCCGCCGGCCTTACCGCGGCCACCGGCCTTAACCTGGGCCTTAACGACAGTTACGCCGCCGATCTTCTCGGCAGCTGCCTTTGCTTCTTCTGGGGTGTACGCCACGATGCCAGCAAGCACGGGTACACCGTGCGCCTCGAACATATCGCGCGCCTGGTATTCAAACAGGTCCACGGTTTAGTGTCCTTCTACGTCGAAGTAGTTTCTGTACAGTCGGGCACCATCGAAGACGGTGACCGGGCTGCGGAATTGCAAGCACCTGCGACTGGTTGGAAACGAGCCACGCGGCGCAATGCTCCTTTCGGAACTCTAGTCCTTTCTGGGGACCGGCCCGTCCCAGACTACCGCTTATGTGAGTAAGGACACTATTCTATGGAGCGTAGAAAAAGCCCTAGATTACGGGGTTTTTGGGGCCTCTGACGGGGCAATGGAAGTGGGTTCCGACGCCTTGGAAATAAGTTCGTAGCGGTCCCGTGCAACAAAGAATCCGACGCCTGCGGACACGTTTCCGCACGCCACGCCGCCGTTGTAGGCCGAACAACGCAGCCCGTTCCGCTCCAGGTTCTGCCCTTTGGGAAGGACAGGAAGCTGGGTGATCGGGCCGGCTTTGTTCCCCTCCGGTCCGTAGGCCGCCTCCATTTGTGTGACGCCGGAACGGCACCCGCCGTAGGTAGCCGACTCAGGAGTCAGCAAGGCTGTACCGCCGAGGTACCCCAGGCCGGTACCGGCGCAGTCGTCCTTTACATCGGCGGCTGCCGGCTTGGGATACCTCGCGAGCTCGCAGTGCGCCACGGGAACCGTAGCAAGCTTGGAGTTCGCGCTGTCGCTGAAGTTGTTCTGCTCATAAGGAAGCTTGATGTGCTCGCCCTTGGCCGAGGTCAGTGAACACACGATGGAGCGGTCCTCGGTCACGAAGGAGAGGATGTCTTCGCCGGCCGCGAAGGGGGCTGGATCAGCCAGGGCTGCCTGCTCCAGCTGTTCCAGTGCGGGCAGCGGCGGCGGAGCCACGTAGCCGGGGTCCTCGGTGGTGATGGAACACGCCGTGGCCGCCAGCAGGAAGAAGGCGGCCAGGATCCCCAATACAGTCCGTCGCATGGGCTCCATTATGCCCGGATGCCGGCTTCACCCCGCGGACTGCTTCACCACGCCCTCCACGACGGCGGCAGCAGCCTCAGCCGGATCTGCCGCATTCAGCTGTTCACGCATCTTCCGTGCGCGGTCCTTCCAGCCGGGCTCCGTCAGGACTCTTTCGACTGCCTTGGCAATGTCGGCAGGCTTGGGTGACTCCGTTCCCAGGTTGATGCCGACGCCCGCGTATTCCACCCGGGCGTTGACATCACTTTTGCCCTCGTTGATGCCCGACACCACCAACGGGACACCCTTGGACAGGCTGAGCTGCACGCCGCCGTACCCGCCGTTGCTGATGAATACATCGGTGAACTCGAGGACCTTGGCGAAGTCGACGTAATCTCTCACGACGACGTTGGATTGTGGGTAGCGGGCTCTGAGTGCCTCGGTGCCGCGACCTCCGGTGGCAACGATCACCAGCGCATCCATGTCTTTCACGGCTTCGAGGGCCGGGATGATCAGCTTGTTTTGATCCAGGTTGTCCACGGTCCCCTGCGTCACCAGCAGGGTCGCGGGATAGGACGGCCAGACATCATCGCCTTCGGCGGCCGGACCGGCTGAAGCGGCGGGCCTGTAAGGCAGGAGGGCTCCCACATAGTGCACTTTCGTGTTGACGTTCCGGCGGGGATAGTCGAACGACTCCGGACCCGTCTGAATGATGGCTTCGGAGCAGCGGTAGGGCTCGTCGGTCAGCCGTCCCTTGCGGGGCACGTCCTGCCCGTACACGGCGTGCTGCCGCCGGTAGCTCTGGCTGGCGGGCCTGAGGATGACTTTGTCGGAAAGGAGCCCCGCTGCAGCCTGTCCTGCCCGCTCCACCGGGTTCCGGGGCGGCTTGAACCCAAAGAACAGCGGGGGGACCATCGGATCGCTTTCCATGTTGGGAATCGCCACAAAATTCACCAAGGGTTTGCCCAACAAGTGGGAAACCAATCGGTGAATGAACATGGAGCTGTCCGCCACGGCAACGTCGAATGGAAAACCCGCGTTCAGATCGCGGATGTCCTCAAAGAAACTGCTGATGTTGCTGGCAAAGATCTTTTCCCCGTCGAAGCCGATGGCCAAGGGCCCCTTGAGCTTGGCCCGCTCCGGATACAGCTCGTTCAGGTTGTCCGCACGGTGCTCGATCGCCCGGCGGAACGGGAAGTGCTCAATGCCAAGGCCCTTGAGCTTCCCGGCGAATATCGGGCCGGTGTACCAGCGGACGTCATGGCCGCGGTCCTTCAGGCGCATCGCGACGCCTGTCATCGGGTTGAAATGGCCGTCAATGGCCTGGCTGGCGAACAGGATTTTCACGGTAGTGCCCCGAATCTGCCGTACTCAATTTTCCTGAACTGTATGCCAGCCCGAGTCCCCGGACAAGGGCAGCCGGTCCTAGGCGTCGAGCTTGGTCAGCGGCGCGTAGCGCAGCAGGAGCCGCTTCTCCCCCACGTCGAATTTGACCTTTGCCACGGTCTTGTCACCGGCGCCTTCAAGCGCCAGCACGGTGCCGTTACCGAAGCTGGTGTGGTTGACCTTGTCCCCCACACTGACTGCCACGATTTCCTTCTGCGGCTGCACGCGGTTCTTGGCGATGATGGCGGGAACGTCCGAGTTGAAACCGGCCGAGGAATCAGCCGCCGCGCCACGGGCCGTGCCGGCACCCCAGAAGGATCCGCTGTAGCGGTTGGAGGCGATGGATCCGCTGCCCCAGCCGCCGGTCTGCCGGCTGGTTCCTTCGCGTTTCCACTCCAGCAGTTCGGCCGGGATTTCCTCGAGGAACTGGCTGGCGGGGTTGTACTGGCTCTGCCCCCACATGCTGCGGACCTCCGAACGCGTGACGTAGAGGCGCTTGCGGGCGCGCGTCAGGCCCACATAGGCGAGCCGGCGCTCCTCGGCGAGTTCCTTGGGGTCGGTGGCTGAACGCTGGTGCGGGAACAGCCCGTGCTCCATGCCGGTCAGGAACACTACGGGGAACTCGAGGCCCTTGGCGGTGTGGAGGGTCATGAGCGTGACGACGCCCAGCCGTTTGGCTTCCGCCACGGCGGCGTCAATATCGGCGCCCGGCGCGTCCGGGATCTGGTCGGCGTCCGCGACGAGCGACACCTGTTCCAGGAAGGCCCCCAGCGACCCTTCGGGGTTTTCCTGTTCGTATTCACGGACGACGGCGACCAGTTCCGCCAGGTTTTCCACGCGGGACTCGTCCTGCGGATCGGTGCTCGAACGCAGGCCGGCCAGGTAACCCGTCTGCTCCAGCACCGCTTCGAGGGCAGCCGCCGCGCCTGAACCGGCCGCCACTTCGGCGAGATCGTCCAGGAGTTTCACGAACCCCAGCACCGCGTTGACGGAGCGCGTTGCCATGCCGGGGGCTTCCTCGGCGCGGCGGGCGGCGGCCATAAAGGACATCCGCTCCCGCTGCGCCAGTGCAGCCACGGCACCCTCGGCGCGGTCGCCGATGCCGCGCTTGGGTTCATTCAGCACGCGGCGCAGGTTGACGTCGTCGTCAGGGTTGACCAGCACCCGGAGGTACGCCAGCGCGTCCTTGATTTCCTTGCGTTCGTAGAAGCGGGTGCCGCCAACCACCTTGTACGGAAGCCCTACCCGCACCAGCACGTCCTCAATGGAGCGGGACTGCGCGTTGGTGCGGTAGAAAATGGCGACATCGCCTGGGCGGAGGTTGTCCTCGTCCTGGAGCCGGTCAATTTCCTTGGCGATGAACTGGGCTTCGTCGTGTTCGTTTTCGCCCACGTAGCCGATGATCTTGTGGCCTTCGCCCTCGGCTGTCCACAGCCGCTTGTCCGGGCGGTTGGGGTTGCGCGAGATGACGGAGTTGGCGGCGCTGAGGATGTTCTGCGTGGAGCGGTAGTTCTGTTCCAGCTTGATGGTCCGCGCAGCCGGGTAGTCCTTTTCGAACTCCACGATGTTGCGGATGTCGGCGCCGCGGAAAGCATAGATGGACTGGTCGGAGTCGCCCACGACGGTGAGCTCGGAGGCGCCGGGTCCCTCGCCCACGATTTCCCGCACCAGCGCGTACTGGGCGTGGTTGGTGTCCTGGTATTCGTCCACCAGGACGTGCCTGAACCGCCGTCGGTAGGAGTCGGCGAGTGCCGGGAAGGCCCGGAACATGTAGACCGTCTCGGCGATGAGGTCATCAAAGTCCATGGCGTTGGCCTGCCGCAGCCGCTGGGTGTAGCCCTTGAAGACGTCGGCCACGGCGGACTCGAACGGATCGTTATGGTTCGCGGAGGACGTGTAGGAGTCGGCGTCGATCAGCTCGTTCTTGAGCGCCGAGATCTTGTGCTGGATGGCCTTGGGCGCGAACTTCTTGGGGTCCAGGTCCAGGCTCTTGGACACCTGCGTGACCAGCCGGAGCGAGTCCGCGGAGTCGTAGATGGAGAAGTTTGATTTCAGGCCGATGTTGGCCGCTTCCTGCCGGAGGATGCGCACGCAGGAGGAGTGGAAGGTGGAGATCCACATGATTTTGGCACGGCCCCCTACGAGGACCTCGATGCGCTCCCGCATTTCGGCGGCGGCCTTGTTGGTGAACGTGATGGCCAGGATCTCGCCGTGGTGCGCACGACGTGTGGCGATGAGGTAGGCGATCCTGTTGCTGAGCACCCGGGTCTTGCCAGAACCGGCGCCAGCCACGATCAGCAGGGCGCTGCCAGCGTGTTTGACGGCCTCTTCCTGCTGCGGGTTGAGTCCCTGCAGCAGCTCCGCGGCGCCCGGCCGGTGGTGCGCGGCCTCGTGGTGCTCCGTGCTCCGGCCTCCCCCGCCACCGCCCATTTCAGCGGCCTGCGCCAGGCCTTCGGGGCGCGACTTGGTGCGGGCAGCGGCCGCCGGGGCAGCCTTGAACGGTCCGTCAGAGTACGGGTCAAACAACATATCCATGGTGCCTACAAGTCTAGGCGGTGGGGCCGACACTCACTTCCGGCCTGTGGATTACTGCCGCGGACCGCCCCTCCCCACCCCCGCCTTAGGAGTTTTTGTCCACGTACGGCGACTTAGAGGGCGTCTAAGTCGCCGTACGTGGACAAAAACTCCCGGGCCAGTCCTGCTCAGGCCACC
>DATCVX010000070.1:0-8402 GCA_036566705.1 Arthrobacter sp.
GGTCACCGCGGCCATCACCGTTCCGGTACGCAGGAGCTGCGTGGAATGCTGTTCATCCTCCCTGCGAAGTTCAAAGCAGGCGCCGGCGTCCGGGGGAAGGCTTGCCAGCGCCGGCAGGAACCACGTGGACAGCGAGTCGGCGTTCACCACCAGGGGAATGGGCGCACCCGGCCTGTCGTCGCCGTCGCCGAGCTCGCGCAGCGCATCCCACTCCAGCTGCCGGACCTGCCGCGCGAACCGCAGGACCGCTTCCCCGGCAGGTGTGGGACGGACGGGGTTGGTGCGCTGCAGGAGGATCTGTCCGGCGGCATCCTCCATCGCCTTCAGTCTCTGTGACACAGCCGACGGCGTGACAATCAGGCTTCGGGCCGCCGCCTCGAACGTGCCTTCGTCCACGACGGCGGCGAAGGTCCTCAGCTGCTCAAACTGGAATGCCTTCATTAGATTTCCTTAATAGTCCTAAAAATAATTAGCTGGAGTAATCCTACGTCCCGCCCGTACGTTGGAGGGTATGGATCTGATCGAATTTCTGGCCCCCGCAGTGCTCGGCTTCGGCACGGGACTGGCTCTCATTGTGGCCATTGGCAGCCAGAATGCTTTTGTGCTCCGGCAGGGCATCCGGGGCGAGCACGTGACCGCCGTCGTCCTGGTCTGCAGCATCTCCGATGCGCTGCTGATCGCCGCCGGCATCGCCGGCATCGGGGCACTGATTGAGGCGAACCCGGTCGTGGTGGAGGTGGCACGCTACGCCGGCGCGGCGTTCCTGGTGGGTTATGGCGCCATGGCTGCCCGGCGGGCGATCCACCCGGGGGCGCTGACAGCTTCGGGACATCAGAAAGCCCTCCGGGCCGGGGCCGCGGTGTCCACGGTGCTTGCCCTGACATGGCTCAATCCGCATGTATATCTGGACACCGTCTTGCTGCTCGGTTCGTTGGCCAACCAGCAGACGCAGGACCTGCGCTGGTGGTTCGGGGCCGGGGCCATCGCCGCCAGCATCGTCTGGTTCAGCGCACTCGGATTCGGCGCACGGATCCTGCGTCCGTTCTTTGCGCGGCCCTCGTCGTGGCGCCTCCTCGACGGCCTGATCGCCGTCGTGATGCTGGCACTGGGACTCCGCCTGGCCGTGGGTGCATAACGCCTGGATTCTGCCGCCCTCCTGCCCGTTGACCGCGGCAGCGCTGCGGCGTAACTTCATGGTCACCACCGCGATGGTGCAGGGCCACCGCATCCGCCGGACCGGGAGCCAGCCATGCAGGAAAAACATGCAACGCAACGGAACAGGCCGTATCGGAAGGCCGGAGCGGTCATCGTCGCGGCGAGTACCTGCTGGGGCGTGGGGATTTCCTTTGTGGGGATGGTGCACGCCACCAAGGACCCGGCCACCAGGCTGGCGATGCTCCAGCGCAGCCGCGGACCCTGGATCGCGGGCCAGTTCCTGGCGGCGGCCGGCACCGCGGCCGTGCCCGTCGGATTCGTCCGCTTCGCGCAGGCCATCAGGCCCGGCCCCGCAAAAACCATGGCCAGGGGCGCGGCTGCAGCCCTGGTCGCCGGCGCACCGCTGTTCATCGTTGCCCTCGCGAACCGCGCCTCGGACCTGGATAGGTTCGCCTACCGGCGGGGCGCCAACTGGCCGTTCCTGACCTATTCAGGACTGCACATCGGCGCCCTTGCAGCTCTTGGGACCGGCCTCCTGCTGTTGCCGCTCAAACCATGGACCGGCATCACGGCGGTCACGGGCGCCACCGCTTTCGGCGCCGTCCTGGCAGGGGCAAAGGACATCCCGCCGTTCGTCTTCTACCTGGTGGAGGGCGCGGTGGGTGCCCAGCTGATGCGCTACGAAGAAACCGCAGGTCCCGCCGACGCCGAACTGGACACCGACGCCCTCCCCCTGGCGCGAACTGGCAGCTAATGCGCCCAAAACGCGGAAAAAGGGGCATTACCTGCCGGTTCGCGCAGGGTTTTGCGGCGCGGAGCGTTTTGGGGCGGGAGGAACTTAGGCCTGGCGCACCCTTAGCAGTTCTGGGGCTTCATCCGCCTCCGGAAGCCCGGAGGTTCCGCGCATCGTGACTCCCACGGCGTAGGAGACCACGGCTGCCAGCCCGCCGTCGTCGGGCCCTGATTTTTCCATGGCCGAGTCCCTGACCCGGCGCTGCTCAACCGAGCCGGTGCCACGGGCAATAATGTCCTCAACGCCCTGCCGGGCCAAGGCCAGCTCGCCCTGTTCGGCGAGGACAGGAGCCAGGTAATCAACCAGGGAACGCGCCACATCCACAGCCGGCGCGGGCCGGAAGGTGCCGAAATCCAAGAGTTCGCCGCTCAGGCCGCTGCTGCTCGCCTGCCATGCAGCCATCCGGAGCAGGACCGTTGGCACCGGGGCCGGCTCTACGCCGTCGCGCCATTCCCGGCTGGCCGATTCCACCAATGCCCGCACCAGGACCGCGATCAGGGCGGCGTCCTCCGCTCGCAAGCAGACATCGGCCACCCGGACCTCCACGGTGGGGTGGTTCCGGGACAGCCGGGCGTCAAAGTAGAGCATGCCTTCGTCGAGCATCACGCCGCTGTCCAGCAGGCGCGTCACCACGCGCCGGTAAGCAGAATAGGTGCCGTAAATGCCTGACGGACCGGACGTGGGCCACCGGTTCCAGGCCTGTGTGCGGTAACTCTCGAATCCCGTGGGCATGCCGTTCCAGAACGGCGAGTTGGCGCTCAGAGCGGTGAGGACGGCCAGTTTGTCGCGGATCCTGTCCAGCACGGCCACGCCCTCATCCTTCGACTCGATGTAGGTATGGACGTGGAAACCGCACGTCAGCTGCTCCTGCGCCGTCAGGCCAAACCGCTCCAGCATCCGCGCATAGCGGGGATCGGGCGTGGTGTGCGTTGTTGAGCCGAGCGGCGAGGTGGCCAGGGCGGCTACCCTGGCGCCGTTCTTGAGCGCAGCTTGGTCGGCGAGCAGCCGTCCGGCCCGGATCTGCGGCAGGAGTTCTGAGTATTCGAGGCACGGACGGGTCTGCGTCTCGATCTGCTCAAGCTTAAGCTCGGCACTCAAGCCCATCTCGTCGTCGTCGTAAACGGTTTTGTCTTTGGTCACGAGCGCGTGCGGATCCTCCGGGGCGTCATCGGCGGCGAGCCGGCGGCCGGACAGCAGGGCGTCCGCCAAGGCAAGGGGGGCCCCGGTTTCCGGATCAACGATCAGGAGCTCTTCCTCGACGCCGAATGTTCGCATGCCTATATTGTGCTTCAACGCCCGCCCGGTTGACCGGGTTAGTGCCGATCATGACGAAGCGCGAACCGGCAGATAACACCCTCAAAACCGCGTGGAGGCGTCATTACCTGCCAGTTCGCGCCGGGCGGCGGTGCCGCAAGTGGACGTTCGCGCTAGTCCTGGAAATACTCGATCTTCGCGCCGATGGTGTTCAGCCGCTCGGCCAGGTCCTCGTAGCCACGCTCGATCACATAGATGTTCCGCAGTTCCGATACGCCGCGGGCCGCGAGCATGGCCAGCAGCAGGCAGGCGGCCGGGCGCAGGGCCGGCGGGCAGCCCACCTCCGCTGCACGCCACTTGGTGGGGCCTTTGACGTAGATCCGGTGCGGGTCCAGCAGCTGCACCTGGGCACCCAGCCTGTTCAGCTCTGTCAGGTAGATGGCCCGGTTCTCGTACACCCAGTCGTGGATCATGGTCTGGCCTTCGGCGTTGGCCGCGATCACCGCGAAGAACGGCAGGTTATCGATATTCAGGCCCGGGAAGGGCATCGGGTGGATCTTGTCCTCCGGCGCCCGCAACTCGGACGGCTTGGTGGTCACATCCACCAGCCGGGTGCGGCCGTTGCGCGCCATGTACTCCCCGGAAACCTCCAACTGCTGGCCCATCTGCTCCAGCGTCGCCAGCTCAATTTCCATGAACTCGATCGGGACCCGGCGGATGGTCACCTCCGAGTTCGTGACAATTCCGGCCGTGATCAGGCTCATCGCCTCGATGGGGTCCTCAGACGGGAAATACTCAATGTCGACGTCGATGAGCGGCCGTCCGGTGATCTTCAGCGTGGTGGTGCCCACGCCGTCGATCTTCACACCCAGCATCTCCAGGTAGAAGCAGAGGTCCTGGACCATGTAGTTGGGGCTCGCGTTGCGGATGATCGTTGTGCCGCGGCGGTGGGCCGCTGCCATGATGGCGTTCTCGGTGACGGTATCGCCGCGTTCGGTCAGGACGAAGGAGCGGTCGAGGTCGTCCGCCAGGGGCGCCTGCACGGCGTAGAAACCGGCGGTCGCCTCCACTGAGAGTCCGAACTGGCGCAGGGCCTGCATGTGCGGCTCCACCGTGCGGGTACCCAGGTCGCAGCCGCCCGCATACGGGAGCCGGTATTCCGCGGACTCGTCCAGGAGCGGGCCCAGGAGCATGATGACGCTGCGCGTGCGGCGGGCGGCCCCACATCCATAGCATCCAGGTCCAGGACCGCCGGCCGGCGGAGCTGGAGGTCGGTGTCATTGAGCCAGGTGCATTCGACGCCGATGCTGGTCAGCACCTCCACGATCCGGTTGACTTCCTCGATCCGTGCCAGCCGGCGCAGGACCGTGGTGCCGCGGTTGATCAGGCTGGCGCAAAGCAGCGCGACGCCGGCGTTCTTGCTGCTGTTCACATCCACCGCCCCGGACAGCGTGCGACCGCCCTCAACCCGCAGATGCGTCATCTGGGATTTGCCGACGTTGACGATGCTGTGCCCGAAAATCGTCTCCAGCCGCTGGATCATTTTCAGGCTCAGGTTCTGCTTCCCCTGTTCCATCCTTGCGACGGCGCTCTGGCTGGTTCCGAGCTCGGCGGCCAACTGCCCCTGGGTCCAGCCCTTCTGGCTGCGGGCGTCCCGGAGTGTGGCTGCAACATGTTCGGCGGTTTCCTGAGTCATACCAAGAAAATATCACGCATGAGCTAATTTGCTGGCATTTCAGTGTTTCAACGCGCCCAATCTCACTTATTACCCACTTCATGCGATAGCACCATGCCCTTGGCCGGTTTCCTTGACCCGCGCCAAGTACGCGGAGGACACTGAAAAGAGCGGCCCTCCGGGCTGCCAGGGAGGTCAGCCATGCACAGGGCCGCGACGCGGACGGGGGTCGCAGCGGCCTGCGCGCTGTGGTTGGTGGTCCTTGCGCTGGTATTCGGGCCCGCGGCCACCGCGGCCCCGCCGCCAGAAGACGGCGCCCCGCTGCTGCTGGGTAACGACGTGTCCTGGCCGCAGTGCGGCAAGGCACTCCCCAAGGGCGCGGTATTTGCCGTTGTCGGCGTCAACAACGGCCTGGCCAACACCACCAACCCGTGCCTCGGGGAGCAGTTGAAGTGGGCGGACGCGATCGATGCCAACGGGGACGGCGCAGAGAACCCCACCGGCCAGCCAGCGGTTGCCCTCTACGTCAATACCGCCAATCCGGGGCTGGCAGGCTCGTGGTGGCCCACCAGCAATGATTACCCCGCCGGGAAGCCGGTCCACAATCCGCACGGCGACTGCAGGAAAAACAGCAGCGGGGTTCCGGAGGTGACCGAAGCCTGTTCCTACATGTACGGCTACGCCAAGGCCTACGACGACGCTTACACCCGCGGCATCAGCAAACCAGCTGAGTACCTGTGGTGGCTCGACGTCGAAACCGGGAACTCGTGGTCCGGCGACAGGAACTGGAACCGCGCCGTCCTTGAGGGCATGACCGATTTCTTCGACAGCATTGGCGCGGGAGTCGGCATCTACTCCACCGGGTACCAGTGGGGACAGATCGTGGGCACGGTCAGCAGTTCCAGCAGTCTCTACACATTGCCCAGCTGGCTGGCAGGTGCCCGCACGGCAACGTCAGCCAAGGCCCACTGCTCCAATGCGCCGCTCACGGCCGGCGGCAGGGTCACGCTGACCCAGTTCGTGTCCAGGGGATTCGACTACGACTACTCCTGCATCGAAGCGCCCTGAAGCCCCTGCGTCACCCGGAACCACGCGGGCGCCTCACTTGCCGATGGCAGCCTTGCTTTCGCTGATCCACTGTTCGGCGGCCTTCTCCGGCGTCAGCCGCTTGAAGAGCACCTCCGTGTTGATCCTGGCGGTGATCTCCGCGACCGCCGTCGAGCCGGTGGGACCAATGAAGGTGGGCGCGAATTTCAGCTTCCCGATCTCATCCACGTAGGCGGCTTCCGCCTTGCCCTGCGGCGTCAGGAGATCCTGGATGGCCGCTCGCATCTCCGGGTTGCTGGGCACGCCGCGGTCGCTCTGGACCACCTTGGCGGCTTCTTCATTGTTGACCAGGAAGTTGACCAGCTTCGCCGCGGCTTCGGCATGCTTGCTCCGGGCGGAAATTGTGTAGAACTGCGAGGACTGGAGCCAGATTCCGTGCGTGGGCGACTCGCCCGGCAGCTTCAGGAGCTGAAGTTCGGCGCCGGATGCCTTGCTGAGTGCGGTCAGCGAGTTGCTCCAGGTCAGCATCATCGCGGCTTTGCCCATGCCCATGAGGGTCTGCTCGGTGCTGACGTTGAGCTTTTCCACGGTTTCGGAGGCGCTCGGCGCCGCACGCGTTGCACTCAGGTTCAGGGAGTAGTCGAAGTAGTCCCGGACAGTATCCTGCTCCAGCCCCAACTGGCCGTCCTTGGTGTAGAGGGATTCGCCGCGCTGGCGTGCGAAGGCGTCCAGGGAGTCGTGGGTCAGGACGGTCGCGGTGCCGTACGTGCCCTGGGGGCTCTTGGCGGTCACGTCCGCGGCGACCCGGGCAAAGTCTTCCCAGGTCCAGGTGCTGTCCTCCGGCATGGGAACCCCGGCGGCCTGGAAAACTGCCGGGTTCGCCACGATGGAGAGCGCGTTGGCGCCGGTGGAGACGCCGTACTGCCTGCCGTCCACCTGTCCGTTCTGCAGGGCACCTTCATCGAAGCCGGACAGATCCAGCGGGCCGTCAACCTTGGAGAGGTCCAGCAGCGCCCCGCGGTTGGCGTATTCGGCCGGGTAGGCGCCGCCCATGGTGATGACGTCCGGCGCGTCATTGGCCGCCACCTGGGTGGCGAGCTTGTCGAAGTAGCCGCCGATGTCCCCGTACTCGGGCTTGACCTTGATGGTGGGGTTTTCAGCTTCGAAGGCCTTGATGGCCTTGTTGGTCAGTTCGGCCCGGGTGGCGTTGCCCCACCACGAGAAGCGGATTTCGACGGGCCCGGACTCCGCCTGGTTCGCGGCTCCGTTGGAGCAGGCCGTGAGGCCAAAGAGGGCCGCGGCTGTCAGGACAGCCAGGGATTTGCGGGCTCTGCGGATGTTTTTACGCGCCATTGGGTATACGACCTTCTGCTTAGAAACCGATTTCTCGAAACTATCAAGATGTTTCAGGAAGATCAATGGTTGCTGTGCAGAGGTTCCGCAGCAGAGGTTCCGCAGCAGGTGTTCCCGCGCACGGCCGCCTGGCCGCAGGACTAGCCGCCGACGAAACTCCAGGTCCCGGCCCACATCGCTGCGGCGACCGCGGCGGCGGCCATCAGCGCCCCGCCGGCCAGGACCCACACATCGAGCCGGCTGTAGGTGGATTCCCGCGCCCAGGTCCGGTCCCCGCCGCCGAAACCGCGCGCCTCCATGGTGACCGCGAGCCGCGACGCCCGGCGGATGGCCTGGACCAGGAGCCCGAAGCTCTGGCCCAGCGTGGCCTTGAGCCGCTGCAGCGGATTGCCGCGCGAACCCACGCCGCGGGCGCGCCGGGCCATGCCGATGGTCTGCCATTCCTCGGCCATCAGGCCCACCAGCCGCATCGCCGCAAGGGTGCCCAGCACAAACCGGTGCGACAGCCGGGCCTTCTGGGCCAGCGCATCGGCGAGGTCCGTAGGGTCGGTGCAGCTCATGAGCAGGACGGCCGGCAGGGCAATCGCCAGGCCGCGCAGCATAAAGCCCAGTCCCAGCTCGAGCGAGCCTTCGCTCATGGACCAGATACCGACGTCGAGCAGTGTCCTTCCGCTGTCCGGCGCCAGGATGGAGGTGCTCCAGCCACCCACGGCAGCCGCGAGGATCAGCGGCCAGCCGCGCTGCCACAGCAGCGTCAGGGTCAGTCCGGCCAGCGGGAACAGCAGCAGCTCACACACGAGGGCCACGGAGGCGGACACCCAGTCGATGGAGAGCGCCAGCACCACGGTCATAAAAACGACGGCGGCGAACTTGCTCAGCGGATTGGCCCGGGTCAGCAGGGCCTCGTTTCCCGCAAGGGTGAGTTCCTGCCTCATGGGGCCACCGCTTCGGTGGTGCCGAGCCGTAGTTCGGTGCCGCCCAGGGCTGCGCTGAATTCGGCGTCGTGCGTCACGGACACCACGGCGGTGCCGGCGTCGAGCAGTTCGGAGAGGAAGGAGGCCAGCTCGGCCCAGGTGTTGGCGTCCTGGCCGAAGGTCGGCTCGTCCAGGACCAGCACCTGCGGAT
>DATCVX010000071.1:0-3437 GCA_036566705.1 Arthrobacter sp.
CCTCGAAGGCGCGCCCCAATGTGACCTCGTCCGCGTATTCCAGGTCTCCGCCCACGGGCAGTCCGGACGCCAGGCGCGTAACCACAATTCCGATGGACTTCAGCATCCGGGCCAGATACGTGGCCGTTGCCTCACCTTCCAGGTTGGGGTCGGTGGCGATGATGACTTCCTCGATCGCGCCGTCATTCAGCCGGGTGAGCAGCTCCCTGATCCGGAGCTGCTCCGGGCCAACCCCTGCAATCGGGTTGATGGCCCCGCCCAGCACGTGGTAGCGGCCGCGGAAGGACCGGGTGCGTTCCACTGCCAGGACGTCCTTGGACTCTTCCACCACGCAGATCACGGAGGGATCCCGCCGCGTGTCCCGGCAGATGTTGCAGAGCTCCTGCTCGGTGACGTTGCCGCAGACCGTGCAGAATTTCACGCGTTCCTTCACCGTGGTGATGGCTTCCACCAGGCGTTTCATGTCCTGCGGGTCGGCTTCAAGGATGTGGAACGCCAGCCGCTGCGCGGACTTAGGCCCCACTCCGGGAAGGCGTCCGAGCTCGTCGATCAGCTCCTGGACCGCACCTTCGTACACGTTTCCCTCTTTAGCTTGGCTTGGATGATGGGCGAATCAGTGGTGCCCGCCGCTGCGTGGCGGGGCGCGGTGCGGCGATCAGTAGCGGGGCGGCAGCGGGCTGCCATCCAGGGAGCGTTCCTCGATGAGCTTTCCGCCCAGAATACGCTCGATGGCGGCGCGCCCGAAGACGCCCGATTCCTCGATGGTTTCGTCATCCGCGCTGGGGATGTCCTGCACGTCCGGCACAGCTGCAGCGGCAGCCCGGGACGGTGCCTTGGCCCGCCCGGCCTCTGCCTCCGGGCTGTTGGACAGCCGCTGGTAAAGGCTTTGCCGGGCCGCGGCCGCCTCGGGGGAGGTCGCGGGAGACGGCTGCGGAGGCGCGGACTGGGGGGCCGACGCGGCCATTGCATATTCCCTCACCGGTGCCGCCACAGGTTCGGGGGCGGGGCTTTCCGGGGCGGATGGCCTCCCAAAATCACCTGGCCCTGACGAAGAAGGGGCAGTTACGGGTTCAGCCACTGGAAGTCCCCAAGGGTCCACTGACTCCGGCGACGCAGGGGCGGCTGCGGGCTGCGGGGCCACAGGCTGGGGAACTGCAGGAACCTGGGGAACTTCAGGAGCCTGGGGAACCTGCGCCGTCGCGGGTTCGTAGTGCGGAGCGGGGGCGGCAGCGGCGGACGTACTGTCCGGCCCGGACGACGCCTGGCCTTTCCCAATGTTGGTCTCAGTGCCGACGACCCACACGCCCGGTGCCTGTTCCACGGCGCGGGTCCACGGATCATGCGGGGCAGCTTTTGCGGTCGCAGTGATGCCGCCGGCCGCCGCGCCTGCCTTTTTGGTTTTGGGGGCACGCTTTCCGGCTGGCAGGTCACTGCCCCCGGAGCCGGGGGCAGCTGCCGGGGCCGCCGGCGTGCGCCGCGGTTCCGCCGAAGCGGAGGGGTCCCAGTCCATGGGAGGTTCCTCGTCCAGCGGCGGGGCATCCTCGTCGCGGGGCGGGCCCCAATCGTCGTCGGAGTATGCGTAGGTGCCGGCTGTGTCGGCCTCCAGCACTGGCGACGCGGCGGGAACCGGGCCGGGCGCCTGAACCGATGACTGAGCGGGCGCTGGGGCCGCGGCCTGGGCAGGTGCCGGGGCAGGTGCTTTGTAGGCTTCGGCGGGCCCAGCAAACTGGGGCGCGGAAGCAGGGGCCGTGGGCGCAGGAGCTGTTGGTGCCGGTACCGCCGGAGCATGAGCCGTGGACGCCTGGACAGCGGGTGCCGCGGCCGCGAGCGGGGCGGCGGTGTCCTGTGTGGGGTTAGGGCCTGCGGGGGCGAGCCCCCAGGCGACGTCGGCGGACGTCGGCGGGGCTACCCGGCTAGCGGGTGCTTTTGGGTTTGGCTCAGAGCTCGCTGGGCTGTTGTTCCCACTGTTGCTGCCCCCGGCGACGGCCGTGATCTGGCAGTCGATGCCCACCGTTTTGTGGATCGCCTGGCGCAGGTTTTCCGAGTGGTCGGCACGGCCGAAGGCTCCAGCCAGTCCGGACGTGCTGAAGGCGAGGGTGAGTCCCTGGCCGTCGAAAGCTGCAACTTGGGCGTTGGGCTCGACCAGCGCCCACGTGCTGCGCTTGATCTTGGACAGCGTCTGCAGGATTTCCGGCCACGCGCGCCGAAGAACTTCGACATCGCCGCCGGGTCCCGCAGCGGCCGCGGGGGCTGCGGGGGGTCCTGGGGCAGCCACCGTGCGGACTTCCGGAACAGGCGCGGCAGCCGGCGCCTCCTGCACGGGAGCCGCCTGTGCCGGCGCGGGAGAGTCCTGTGCCGGGGCCAGGCGCACGTCGGCGGCAGGGCCGACCCCAGCTCCGGCGGTGGTCCGGCCGCCGGCGGGCTCGTCCACCGGCCAGTCGCTGGTGCTGACCCGTGGTGCGGTCAAGGGTTGGCGGGCTTCGGCCTGCTGCGGCTGCTGCATCTGCTCCCGCGGCGTGGCTTCCTGCGAAGCGGGGGCGGCCGGCGTGGCTTCCACTGCCCGGTCGGCCGCTGGTGCTGCGGGTACGGGCGTCTGAGGTGCAGCGGCCGCCAACGGCTGCACCACGGCAGGTGCCGTTGGTTCTGGAGCGTTCCGTTCCGGAGCAGCTCCAGCAACCGAAACACTGGAACCCGCGGGGGCGGGAGCGCCGACGTCGTTGCCGGCGTAGCTCAGGCGCCGCTCCACGCGGTCGATCCGGGCCGCGATGCCGCGTTCGGTCTGTTCGGAACTGGGGAGAAGGATGCGCGCGCACAGCAGTTCCAGGTGGAGCCGCGGGGACGTGGCGCCGGTCATTTCGGTCAGCGCAGTGTTGGTGACATCCGCGGCACGGGAGAGTTCAGCGGCGCCCAGGTTATGCGCCTGGTTCTGGAGGCGTGCAATCTGGTCCGCGGGCATGCCGCGCAGGATGGTCTGGGCGCTTTCGGGCATGGCCTGGACAATGATGAGGTCGCGGAAGCGCTCCAGCAGGTCCTCGACGAAGCGGCGGGGATCGTGGCCGGTCTGGATGACGCGGTCCACGGCACGGAAGACGGTGGCGGCGTCGGAGGCGGCCACGGCCTCGACGACGTCGTCCAGCAAGGACGCATGCGTGTAGCCCAGCAGGGCGACAGCGAGCTCGTAGTCCAGGCCGTTCTGCCCGGCTCCGGCCATCAGCTGATCCAGCACGGACAGGGAGTCGCGGACCGAGCCCGCACCCGCGCGGATCACCAGGGACAGGACTCCCGGGGCCACCGGGACGTTCTCCTGCCGGCACAGCAGTTCCAGGTACGCCATGAGCGGCTCCGGCGGGACCAGCCGGAACGGATAGTGGTGCGTGCGGGAACGGATGGTGCCGATGACTTTGTCCGGCTCCGTGGTGGCGAAGATGAACTTGATG